>JANNNB010000300.1:0-27447 GCA_031398325.1 Actinomycetes bacterium | reverse complement strand
CAAACGGTCATGTCAGCGGCCGATGATCGATGCTGCCATACCGGCGTGGCAGCCGAGCGTGCCGTCGACGACCTGGGTCACCCCGAGGTCCATCGCAACCGACGCCACCGAGTACGCCTCGTCCATGCTGAAGCCGCCTTCGTCGACGAGGAACTTCAGCATCAGCTCGGCGGCCATCCGCATCGCTGCGTCGAGATCGTCACCGAATCCGTGGGTGTACCAATGGGTCGGCGTGCGCAAGAGGGGCGTGGTCACCGTGAGATCGTCGACGATCGACAGCTTGAGTCGGACATCGAGCGACGCTTCGATCGCTGTCCCACAGATCTCACCGTCGCCCTGCGCGAAGTGTGGGTCGCCGACGAAGAAGCCAGCGCCCTCGACGAACACCGGATAATGGACGACCGCGCCGGGTCCGAAGCGCCAGTTGTCAACGTTGCCACCGAACGGACCGGGCGGGATGCTGCTGCGTCGTCCGGGTTCGCCGGGTGCCACGCCCATCACCCCGAGGTGCGGGCGCACCGGCACCTCGACCTGGCGGCCGAACGGCTGGCGGCGCTCCTTGTCGGGCTTCGAGATCACCCCGGGAATGTCGTAGAGATCGCGGGCGGTGAAGTCGAATCCGAACAACGGGCGCGCGATCGGCCCGAACGAGCGAGGATCCGGCTGATCAGCGAGCTCGTAGATCGTGATGCGCTCCTTGCCGAACTCCTCGTGGAACAGGCCCCAGTTCGCGGCACAGTTCGATCCGTAGGGCAGGCGTGGGGTCATCGAGAGCAACTCGACCCGCAGCGTGTCGCCCGGCTCGGCACCGACGACGTGGATCGGTCCGGTCATGATGTGCACGCCCGGCGACCGGATCGATTCGGGGATGCCGTCCCAGATCGCCAGGATCCCATCGTCCATCAGCAGATCAGGAGCGTCGCCGGCGTGGTGCGTCACTGCCTCGATGACGATCTCCTCCCCGGGCTCGACCTTCAGGATCGGTCGCTCGTCGGGATCGAAATACCCCCAGAAGCACGTGTCGGGGGTCGCCGTCAGCCGTTGCACGGTCAGACCGTAGGACCACCATGTTTCGGGTCGGTTTCCCGCGTGTCACAACCCGGTCAGCGCTCGTCGGCTGCGACGATCTCCTACGATCCGGGCCGTGACGCTTCCGGTGCCCATCGTTCGACTCGACCCCGACCTACCGCTGCCCACGTATGCACACGAGGGTGACGCGGGGCTCGACCTGTACGCCCGCGAATCGGCGGTGATCGCGGCAGCGGGCGGGCGCTGTCTGATCGCGACCGGAATCTCGATCGCGATCCCGATGGGCTACGGCGGCTTCGTGCTCCCCCGGAGCGGACTGGCCGCCAAACACGGCATCAGCGTCGTGAACGCGCCCGGCCTCATCGACGCCGCGTATCGAGGCGAGATCAAGGTCATCCTCCTCAACACCGATCCGTCTGCCGACTACGAGATCGCACGCGGCGACCGTGTCGCCCAGCTCGTCATCCAGCGCGTCGAGCAGGTCGAGTGGCAGGTCACCGAATCTCTGACCGCGTTGGACGACGGCGTGGACCGCGGCGGTGGCTTCGGCCACTCCGGCCGCTGACATCCCGAGCCCGCAATCCTCGTTTGCGACAAGAAGTCGGAGACCCGGTCCTCCGACTTCTTGTCGCAAACGGAGAATGACGGCGAGTCGTGGAGCGTTCAGCCCCAGGCGAAGACGGGTTGTTCGAAGTCGGCCACGCGTTCGCCGACCCGTCCGTCGAGGCCGACCCAACGGAACTGCACCAGCACCGCACCGGTCGGCGCGTGGATGAGGTCACCGCCGAGCGGAACCTGCACGACCGGGCGATCGCTCTCAGGGATCGACACGAACCTCGGGGAATCTTCCCGCGTCAGCTCGTGGAGACCGATCCGGTATGCGGCGAGCACCTCGCTCGGGTTCGGCGCCAGCACCACTTCGGGTCCGGCCCACACCACCACTGGCGTCATCACATAACCGGATCGCGTGGCGTAGTCGTCGAGCAGCCCGAGCACGCACGAGGGGTCGAGTCGGACCCCGACCTCCTCGTCGGTCTCACGCAGCGCCGCGTCGATCGGCGTCTCGCCGGCATCGATGCGACCACCGGGGAGTGCCCACTGCGAGGCGTGCGAGTTGAGCCCGGCACTGCGCCGGCACAGCACGAACGACGCTCCGCCCGCCACCCCGGCCATCCGGCCGTCGAACCCGGTCACGTCCGACGGGATGATCGACATCTGCTCTTCGGTGAAGCTGTGGGCATCGTCGTCGTCGCTCCCGGCCTCGGAATCGACCAGCAGGATGGCGACCGCCGCATGACGGCGGCCGTCGAGATCGATCTCACGGCGGTCGTGCGACGCGAGATTGTGTGCGATCGTCGCCCGCAGGTCGTCGGCGTACGGGATCGGTGTTCGATCGGCCATGTCCGTCACGGTAGGCCAAGGTGCCGCAGCCGCCCCTACCCCGCCCGAGCACCGCGCATGAGCCGCGAACACGTACCCCGGTCGCCGACCCCGGACGCGGCGCTCAGGCCGCTCGTAGACTTCTGCGATGAGACTGAAGTCGAACGATCCGTGCTGGTGCGGCAGCGGGTACAAGCACAAGCGCTGCCACGGTGATCGTCGAGCGCTCGCTCGTCCACGCGTCGAACTCGGTCGAGTGTCGCCGGAGCGGGCGGTGCCGCCGAGCGTCGTTCGGCCGGAGTACGTCACATCGGGCAAGGTCGCCAAGCAGCGTTCGACGGAGATCCATGCCGGCGAGTCACTCGAACGCCTCCGCCATGCGTGCGCGGTCGGCGCAGAGGTGCTGCTCAGGACCGGGCGGGCCGTGGCCGCGGGTGTCACGACCGACGAGCTCGACGCGATCGCCCACGACACCTACGTCGAGTTCGGCGCCTACCCCAGCACGCTGCACTATCGCGAGTTTCCGAAGTCGATCTGCACATCGGTCAACGGGGTCATCTGCCACGGCATCCCTGACGACCGTCCCCTGCAGCGTGGCGACATCGTCAACATCGACGTCACGGCCTTCATCGACGGCATGCACGGCGACACGTCAGCGACCTTCGCCGTCGGATCCCCCGCGCCTGCGATCGCGGGGCTGATCGAGACCACCCGGCTCGCCACCCTGCTCGGCATCGATGCGATCAGGCCGTATGAGCCATTGCAGCGAATCGCCGAAGCGATCGAGCCGTTCGCGGCATCGCGCGGCTACGGGATCGTGCGCGAGTACGGCGGGCACGGGATCGGGGCCGTCTTCCACGCCGATCCGCACGTCGCTCACCACGTCGATCGACGCGACGACGTGATCGTCGTTCCGGGGATGACCTTCACCGTCGAGCCGATGCTCACGACCGGCGGCTCGTCGTTCTCCACGGCGAACGACGGATGGACGGAACGGATCGACGACAACATGCCCTCCGCCCAGTTCGAACACACGGTGTTGGTGACGGAAGACGGCGCGGAGATCCTGACCGTCAACGAGTCGGGCGAGAGCGCGTCGGGCACACTCGACCCAGCGGCACGCGCCGCCGTGGCCTACTGACCGCCCGGTCGAGGTTCCGGTCGACGTGCCCGGTCGGCGGCGCCGATCAACCCTGGCGGCCGGTCGGCTCAGCCGCGATAGGCGTTCGTGATCGGTAGACGGCGGTCCTTGCCGAACGCCTTACGCGACACGCGGACACCGGGAGGACACTGGCGGCGCTTGTACTCAGCGATGTCGACGAGCCGTGTGATGCGACGCACGGTCGCCTGGTCGTGGCCGAGCTCGATGATCTCGCCGGCGGTGCGATCGTCCTCGATGTAGAGCTCGAGGATCGGGTCGAGCTGGTCGTAGGGAGGCAGACTCTGGTCGTCCCGCTGGTCAGGGCGCAGCTCGGCGGACGGCGGCTTCGTGATGACGTCCTCGGGAACGATCTCGCGACCGGCGCGACGGTTGACATACCGAGACAGGTCGTACACCCGGGTCTTCAACACATCCTTGATCACGGCATAGCCGCCGACGGAGTCGCCGTAGATCGTGAAATAGCCGACGGCCATCTCGCTCTTGTTGCCCGTGGTGAGCACCATCCAGCCGAACTCGTTCGACAGCGCCATCAGCGTCTGGCCGCGACACCGGCTCTGGATGTTCTCGTACGTGAGTCCCGGTTCGCGCCCCTCGAACGACGGTGCGAGCATGTCGAGGTACGCCTGGAACGAGGGCTCGATCGAGATGGTGCGGTACTCGATGCCGAGATTCTCGGCGAGCAACGCCGCATCGGACTTCGAGTGGTCGCTCGAGTACCGCGACGGCATCGACACGCCGTGGACATGATCGGCGCCGAGGGCGTCGACGGCGATGCACGCCACGATCGTGGAGTCGATCCCACCCGACAACCCGATCACGACGTCACTGAAACCGTTCTTCACGCAGTAGTCGCGCGTGCCGAGCACGAGCGCGTCGTACAGCTCACGGTCTGCGTCGAACGCGGGTGCGATGGCGCCGTTCGCCTGGTCGTTCTGAACCACCGGCGATGCAGACACATGGACCGTCGGCAACAGCGCTCGCGTCGCCCTGCCGCGCGGATCGAGCAAGCGCTTGCGGTACACGGGCGGGATCGGGACGTCGACGATCAGCGTCTCGGACGCGAACTGGGCACCACGCGCGAGCAGGGTCCCTTCGTGGTCGAACACGAGCGATCCGCCGTCGAACACCAACTCGTCCTGTCCGCCGACCTGGTTCACGTACACGACGGCGCAGTGCGCATCGGTCGCTCGCGTCGCCAGCATTCGTTCACGGACCGCACCCTTGCCGACACAGAACGGCGAGGCGTTGATGTTGATGTTGAGCTCGGCACCAGCCGCCGCCTGCTCGGACAGCGCACCGAACGGACTCCAGATGTCCTCGCAGATCGAGATCCCGACCTTGACGCCACCGATCACGTAGAGCTCGAGCGGATCGGACGCGTCGCCGGCCGTGAAGTACCGGGCTTCGTCGAACACGCTGTTGTTCGGCAGGAGGCGCTTTCGATAGGTGCCGACGATCTCGCCGTTCGCGCAGACAGCAGCCGCGTTGTAGAGGTCACGGTCCTGGTCGACGAACCCGATGACCGCTGCGCATCGCTTCGTCCGTGCGGCCAATTTGGCGAGTACCTCCAGGTTGTCGGCCACGAACCCCGGCTTGAGCACGAGGTCCTCCGGCGGGTACCCCGTCGTCGACAACTCGGGGAAGGCGACGATGTCGCACCCGGCAGCGTCGGCCTGGTCGTACGCGTCGGACAACTTCGCAAGGTTGCCGTCGAAATCACCCACGGTCAGGTTCAGTTGGGCGAGCGCGACACGCAGCATCGTCACGGGTTCAGGATAGCTGCCGGGCATCTCACAGCCCGGCGTGGCCCATGCCCGGGGCCGGTGGTCCGTGCCGTACGGTGTGAGACGCGTGTAACAAGCCGTTGACGAATTAACGCGCCGTTCACAACAGAGCAACCGATGAGCAACGGCACGCTGCGACGATTCCGCACGCAATCGGACAACCGATTTCGGCGGTCCGCAAACCCGAGTGAATCCCTGAAAGATTGAGGACAACAGTGGTCTACAAGGCTGAGTACATCTGGATCGACGGCACCCTGCCGACGCCGAAACTCCGATCGAAGACGAAGGTCATCGAGGACGGTGGCGAACTCCCGATCTGGGGCTTCGACGGTTCGAGCACGAACCAGGCAACCGGTGACAAGAGCGACTGCGTGCTCAAGCCCGTCGCCAGCTACCCGGACCCGATCCGTGGCGGTGACAACGTGCTCGTCATGTGCGAGGTGTACCTCGTCGACGGCAAGCCGCACCCGACGAACACCCGGGCCGCTGCCGTCAAGACCGCCAACAAGTACAAGAAGCACGCTCCGCTGTTCGGCATCGAGCAGGAGTTCACGCTCATGAAGAACGGTCGCCCGTACGGCTTCCCGCCGGCCGGCTATCCGGAACCGCAGGGCGGCTACTACTGCGGCGTCGGCCACGACGAGATCCACGGCCGCGAGCTCATCGAGGACCACCTCGACGCCTGTCTCGAAGCCGGCCTGTCGATCTCGGGCATCAACGCCGAGGTCATGCCCGGTCAGTGGGAGTTCCAGGTCGGCCCGCTCGGCCTGCTCGAGGTCGCCGACCAGCTCTGGATGGCTCGCTGGTTGCTCTACCGGATCGGTGAGGACTACGGCATCAACGCCACGCTCGACGCCAAGCCGGCCAAGGGTGACTGGAACGGCGCCGGAGCCCACACCAACTTCTCGACCATCGAGATGCGCGAAGAGGGTGGCTACAAGTACATCGAGGCCGCCTGCAAGGCGCTCGGTCAGAAGGCCGATCTCCACATCGCCAACTACGGCGTCGGTATCGAAGACCGCCTGACGGGGGCCCACGAGACCCAGCGCCACGACCAGTTCAGCTACGGCGTGTCCGACCGCGGTGCGTCGATCCGCATCCCGTGGCAGGTCGCCGTCGACAAGAAGGGCTACCTCGAGGATCGTCGCCCGAACGCCAACATCGACCCCTACATCGTCGCCCGCTTGATGGTGGAGACCATCTGCGGCGCGATGAAGTGACGAGCGCGTAAACCGAAACCCTGAACAGGGCGGGGGCCTCGGCTCCCGCCCTGTCGCTTTCTCACCCCCACTGCGACACAATCAAGGGAATGGAACACGACATGCTCGACCAACAGCGTGACTATGTGCTCCGCAGCGTCGAAGAACGCGGCGTGCGCCTTGTTCGACTCTGGTTCACCGATGTGCTCGGCACGCTGAAGAGTCTTGCGATCTCTCCGGCCGAGCTCGACAACGCGCTGAGCGACGGCATGTCGTTCGATGGTTCGTCGATCGACGGCTTCTCCCGCATCCAGGAATCCGACGTGCTGGCCATGCCCGACCCGGACACCTTCGAGCTGCTTCCGTGGGGCGACCCCAAGTCGCCAGAGGCGCGCATCTTCTGTGACATCCACCATCTCGACGGCACCCCGTTCGAAGGCGATCCGCGCCAGGTGCTGCGCCGTCACGTGCAGGCCGCGCACGACAAGGGGCTCACCTTCTACGTGGCCCCCGACGTCGAGTTTTTCTACTTCAAGCCGATCGTTCCTGGCCAGCCGCCACAACCGATCGACGAGGGCGGATACTTCGACCTGACGACGAACGACGTCACCGGCGAGTTGCGCAAGAAGACGATCCGGACGCTCGAGACGATGGGCATTCCGGTCGAATACAGCTTCCACGAGGATGCACCAGGTCAGCAGGAGATCGATCTCCGGCACACCGACGCGCTGACGATGGCCGACAGCATGATGACGTTCCGCCTCGCGGTTCGCGAGGTCGCCGCACGCGAGGGCGTGCACGCCACGTTCATGCCCAAGCCGCTCGAAGGAGTGCAGGGCTCGGGCATGCACGTTCACCTCTCGCTCTTCCGCGGCGACGAGAACGCGTTCTACGACGGCGACGACGCGTACGGCTTGTCCTCGGTCGCCAAGTCGTTCATGGCCGGACTGCTGTTCCACGCCGCCGAGATCACCGCGGTCACCAACCAGACCGTCAACAGCTACAAGCGGCTCGTGCCGGGCTTCGAAGCGCCCGTCCACGTCAGCTGGGCCCGCAACAATCGCAGTGGTCTGATCCGGGTGCCGATCCCCAAGCGTGGCAATCCGCTCGCCACCCGCATCGAATACCGCTCGGCCGACCCGGCGACGAACCCGTACCTCGCCTTCAGCCTGATGCTCGCTGCCGGTATGCGCGGTGTCGAAGAGGGCTACGAATTGCCCGACGAGGCCGACGCGAACCTGTTCGAGATCGGCGACGAGGTGCTCGAGAAGCTCGGCGTCAAGCAGATCCCACAGTCGCTCGCCGAGGCACTCTCGGCGATGGAGCACTCGACGCTCGTGCAAGAGGCGCTGGGTGAGCACATCTTCGAGTGGTTCCTGCGGAACAAGCGGAGCGAGTGGCGCGGCTACAAGACCCACGTCAGCGCCTTCGAACGTGACCGGTACCTGACGGCACTCTGATGGGCACCATCGTCGCCCAGATGCTCGTCGTGGTGCCGGATCCGGCATCGCCCGACTTGGCACGGACGCTCGACCTCGCCGGCTACAGCTGGAAGGCGGTCGCCGCGGGTTCGGCCGTGTCCGAACACGAACCGCAGGGTGGATGGGCCGGGGCGATCGTCGATGCCACGTCCGATCCCGAGGGTGCCTGGTCGTTCCTTCGTGCGATGCGCAAGCACGCCGACGCGTCAACGCCCGTGATGCTCCTCGTGAGCGGCGGTCAGCTCAGTGAGCTCGAACATCGTGACGATCTGTTCGACGATTTCTGCCTCACCCCGTTCCACCCGGCCGAGCTCGAGGCGCGCCTTCGGCACCTGTTGGCCTCCGACGTCGACATCCAGCGCGCCGATCTCGTCGAGTACGCAGAGTTGACGCTCAACCTCGAGACCTACCAGGCGTCGATCGCCGGTCGACCGCTCGACATGACGTACATGGAGTACGAGTTGCTGAAGTTCCTCGCCCAGAACCCGGGCAAGGTCTTCACGCGCGAGATTCTGCTGAGCCGCGTGTGGGGATACGAGTACTACGGCGGAGCCCGCACGGTCGACGTGCACATCCGTCGCCTCCGCGCCAAGCTCGGCGAGGAACACGCCAACCTGATCCAGACGGTCCGCTCGGTCGGCTACCGCTTCGGTCAGTCCCGCTGGGACAGCTGAGAGTCAACGCGTTCGGCCCGGCTTCACGGTGAGTCCCGTCGCGGCGACCGACGTCGGCCGTGTGCCAGCTCGTCGCTGATCACGGTGCGGTCAGGCCGAGCGAGATCCGGCGCTACGAGGTCAGCTCGAGAAAGTCCTCGATCGTGGCGCCGACCACCTCGGCAAACACGATCTCACCCGCTTCGGTCGGATGTACGCCATCGCCCTGGACCACACCGTCGCCCGAGGCGAACGCGTTCCACGGAGCCATGACCGAGTTTCCGCGGCGTGCCAGACGGTCGGCGACGATCGCGTTGATCAACTCCGATCCCTCCGACTCGCTGCGGTAGTAGGTGTCGACCCACACGAGCGGAACCCCGTCGGGAACCGCAGCGAGCATTTCGTTCACGACCGCCGCGATCTCGTCGGGGCTCCCGTACTGATTCACGTCGTTCGTACCGAGCGCAACGATCCACAATTCGCCGTCGGACTCCGGGTCTGCGCCGACGATGAACTCTGCGACGTCCACACCGCTCGGATTCCCACCCCACGACACCTCGATGCGCTTGCCGACCACAGCTTCGATCGTCTGATCGTCGAATCCCAACGACGAGAACTGCTCCTCCAGTGCCGGCGTCGACGCGACCGTGATCGAGTCACCGATCATGACGATGGAATCGAGATCATCGGCACCGTCGGCGACGATGTCGGACGGAATCGTCTCCACGTCACCGAGGCCGCCACCCAGCCCGATCGTGGGCAGTGGTGCATCTTCGGAGGCAGACGTGCCCGGCTCGGTGCAACCGCTCGCGACCCCGGCCGCGGCGAGTACGAGCACGGCGCAGGCCGCTCCGATCGATTTCACCGGGTCATTCTGACGACTGGCGCAGCGCCGAAGGTGTCACCAAGCCGTGTCGGAACACACGTCACAGGCGCTGTATACGGCGCGACAAGCGGTCGTGCGCGGCCAGCATTTCGCCCAATCGCTCGCTCACGAGCATTCCGTCACGCACCACCGGGCGTCCGTTGATCACCGTGTGACGCGCTCCGATCGGGCCGCAGCGCAGCCACGCCTCGACGGGGTCGGCGAGCGCGCCGGCGAAGGCGGGCCCGACCAGCGGCCACACCGCCACGTCACCCACGGCCCCCTCACGGAGTACGCCGAGTTCGCCGTCGCGCCCGAGGCACCCGGCGCCGCCGAGCGTGGCCATCTCCAGCGCCATTCGCGCCGTGCCGGCGCCCGCCCCGTCGCGCAGCTTCGCCAACAACATCGCAGTACGAGCTTCGAGCCACAACGACGCCGAGTCGGCCGAGGACGAGCCGTCGACACCGAGGCCGACCTTCACTCCGGCGGCCCGGAGGCCGACGACGGGGGAAATCCCCGACGAAAGGATCATGTTGCTCGACGGGCAGTGGGCGGCACCGACACCGGCTGCACCGAGCCTGCGGACCTCGTCGGCGTTCGGCATCACACAGTGCGCCACCCACGTGCGGTCGGTGCACCATCCGGTGCGTTCCAGGTACTCCATCGGTCGGCAGCCGAAGGTCGCAATACTGAACTCGTCGTCCTCTGCGTTCTCGGCAAAGTGGGTGTGGAGACGCACGTCGAGTCTGCTCGCCAACTCCGCCGATCGGACCATCAGGTCCTCGGTGACCGAGAAGGGCGAACACGGAGCGAGCGCCACGCGGGTCATCGCTCCCAAGGAGCGGTCGTGATGCCGGGCGACCGCTTCCTCACAGGCGGCGAGGATCTCGTCGTCGTCGGCGACCACGTCGTCCGGCGGAAGGCCGCCGTCCTTCTCCGACAGCGACATCGAGCCACGGGTCGGGTGGAACCGCACTCCGAGGTCGCGCGCGGCCTCGATCTCTGCGGTCAGGAGGTCACCGGCGCCCTTCGGGTGCAGGTACAGATGGTCGGTCGAGGTCGTGCAGCCCGAGAGCGCCAGCTCGGCGAGCCCGACCCACGCGGACACGTAGGCCGACTCGGTGTCGAGCGAACGCCACAACGGATACAGCGATTGCAGCCAGCCGAACAAGGGTTTGTCGGTCATCGGCGGATAGGCCCGCGTCAGGTTCTGGAACAAGTGGTGGTGCGAGTTGATGAGACCGGGCGTGACGAGACAGTCGGTGGCATCGAGCCGTTCGATCGCAGCAGGTGGTGGGCCGTCGCCCACCCCACTGACGAACCCGCCCGAGATGGTGATCCACCCGTCGTCGATCTCGCGACGTTCGTCGTCCATCGTCGCGACGCATCGAGCGCCGGAGATCACCAGGTCGGGGAGTTCGTCGCTGGTCATTGCGTCGCCATTCCGTCATCGGGGAGTTCGGGATCGGTTTCGAGCGACTCGATGATCGCCGAGACGTCGTCGACCGTGGTCAGGGGGTTGACGATGCAGATGCGCAGCACCACCTCGCCGTTCCAGGTCGTCGGGACGACGAACGAGGTCCCTGCGGCGAGTTGGGCGTCGCTCCAGGCCTGGTACTGGGCCGGTGACCAACCGGTGCGGCGGAACACGACGATCGACAGTTCCGGCTCGAGGACCAGCTCGGTGTGCGGTGCGGCGTCGATAAGTCGCGCGCTGTCGCGTGCGACCCGCAGGGTGGTCTCGACGGCGTCGGTGTAAGCATCGGTGCCGTGTGTGGCGAGGCTGAACCAGAACGGGAGGCCTCGGGCGCGCCGTGACAGGTGATGGGCATAGTCGCTCGCGTTCCACGGCTCGTCCTCGGGGTGCTCCGCGTGGAGCACGTCGAGGTATTCGGCGTGTTGCGTGTGCGCCGCTCGGGCGATGCTCGGGTCGCGGTACAGCAAGGCGCACGAGTCGAAGGGGGCGAACAACCACTTGTGAGGATCGACGATGAAGCTGTCGGCCGCCTCGATGCCTGCGAACAGGTGGCGAACCGACGGAGCCGCCAGCGCAGCGCCCCCGTACGCACCGTCGACGTGCATCCACGTGCCGAGCTCGGCTGCGACGGCTGCCGCGCCTTCGAGGTCGTCGACGACTCCGACGTTCGTGGTGCCCGACGTGGCGACGATCGCGAAGATCCGCTCCCGGTCGGCGGTCTCGAGCGCATCGATCGCAGCTCGCAGAGCGGCCTCGGTCAGGCGGCCCCGATCGGCAACGGGCACCAGCACGACGTCGGCGTCCATCGCCCGCGCCGCTTGGGCGACCGACGAGTGGGCTCCCGCCGAGGCGACGATCAGGCCGCGGGTGCGATCGAACACACCGTCAGCACGTCGCCGCCAGTTCCATCGTGCCGCGATGAGTGCGCTCAGGTTGCCTGCGGTGCCTCCGCTGACGAACACGCCCCCGGCGGTGGCGGGCATCCCGGCGAGATCGGCGACCCATCGCAACGCCTGATTCTCGGCGAAGATCGCCCCGCCGCCCTCGAGCCACGAGCCTGCGTAGACGCTCGACGCTCCGACCACCAGGTCGAACAGGATCGCCGATTCGGTCGGCGCTGCCGGGACGAACGACAAGAACCGCGGATGATCGACCGAGATGCACGACGGCCCGAGCACGTCTTCGTAGAGCCGCAGCGCCTCCAGGCCACCGAGCCCGGTCGGCGTGATGGTTTCGCCGACGAGCTCGTGGAGCTCGGCAGGCGTCCGAGGAGCGTCCAGCGGCGGCGGGTCGAGTCGGACCCGCTCGAGCGCATAGCCCACGATCGCTTCGGTCAGCTTCGCGGTCGACTCGTCGTGGCGATGCATCGATTGCGTCCGCCCGTAGTCCGACGTCAGTCGTCGAGTTCGAGGAGCTCGCTGCCCTCGTTGCGCTTCACACCGTCGCGGTAGAGGAACTCGCCGATGATTCCCGATC
This sequence comes from Actinomycetes bacterium, assembly GCA_031398325.1. Classification (GTDB taxonomy): domain Bacteria; phylum Actinomycetota; class Acidimicrobiia; order Acidimicrobiales; family Ilumatobacteraceae; genus Sva-07. The sequence continues at coordinate 14,941 of JANNNB010000300.1, read as the reverse complement.
CGACGGCGCCGGTCATGATGACCACGACCGGGAACAGCAGCAGCACACCCACGAGAATCAATGCGCCAGCCATACGGTCAGGCTAGCGCCCGGCATTCCTCGTGCCGAAAGCAATCGACGACATGATCGTTGACCATCCCGGTCGCCTGCATCAGCGCGTAGCAGATCGTCGGCCCGACGAACCGGAACCCCCGACGCTTCAGCTCCTTGCTCATCGCCCGTGAGTCATCGGTCTCGGCCGGCACGTCACCCATGGTCGACCACTCGTTCTGCACGGTCACCCCATCGGTGAAGCTCCACAGCAGCGCCACAGGATCCTCGAGCTCCAACCATGCTCTGGCGTTGCCGATCGTCGACGTGATCTTGCCGCGATTGCGCACGATGCCGGCGTCGGCCATGCAACGCTCCACGTCGTCGTCGTCGAACGCGGCGACCTTCTCGACGTCGAAGTCTGCGAAGGCGGCACGGTACCCCTCGATCTTGCGCAGGATCGTCGACCATGACAATCCGGCCTGGGCGCCCTCGAGTGTCAGGAACTCGAACAGGGTTCGTTCGTCGCGTTCGGGGACCCCCCACACCGTGTCGTGGTAGTCGACGTAGGCGGACCCGATCGTCGGGCCGCCACTCAGTGCCCACCAGCAGCGCGTCGCGTCATCGCCACTCATCGCGCGTCCGAGCAGCGTTTGCGACAAGAAAATGGAGACCCGGTGCGCACATTTCTTGTCACAGACGTGGATCGCCCGGGGATCGGACTGGACGGGTCCAGCGCGGTCACTGGGGCTGGTACGCCCAGGCCTCGACCTCGACGAGGAACCCGGCGGGGAGCGCCAACACGGCCACGGTCGAACGGGCGGGTCGGTGGTCGCCGAGCGCCTCCATGTAGGCGGCGTTGAACGCCGCGAAGTTCTCCATGTCGGTGAGGAAGCACGTCGTCTTGACGATGTCGGTCAGGCTGGCACCGACCGATTCGAGCTGGAACGCCAGGTTCTTCATGGTCTGCACGGTCTCGGCCGTGACGCCACCTTCGACGACCTTGCCGTCGGCCATCCCACCCTGGCCGGAGACGATGACGAAGTCACCCGCACGAACGACGGGGCTGTAGGGACCGAGTGGCTTGCTCATGCGCCGACGTTACCGCGGTCGGACTCGAGCGGTGTCGGCCTATCGTCGGTGCGATGTGGTCACGACGGACGTTCCTCACGACGATCGCGGCGGGCGGGGTGCTCGTCGCATGCGGCAGTGACGGTTCCTCCGACGACGCCAGCGGTTCGACGGACCCGAGCGCGGCCGGCTCCGGTTCCGACGACGAATCGGGTGACGGATCGGGCGACGGTTCGGGCGAGTCGGACACCGGCACGTACACGATCGTGCAGCGGTTCCCGCAGGCGGTACAGGTGCCCGGGCCGATCCGTCTGCCGATCAGTTTGTCGACCGGTGCCGCCGTGCTGTTGCAGGATGGGCCGGCCACACTCGGTGCCCAAATCGTCGACATCGACGGCACGCCACTCGGTGAGCGGATCGAGGCGGCCCGCCGCGACGCGGTGCCTGCCCCGTATTACGACTTCCGCACGACGATCGACACGCCGGGCTTCTACGCGCTCGTGGTCGACGGCGGTCCGGCGGAGGGGGCCAGCTTCGACGTTGCGGAGCCCGATGCGGTGGCGATCCCGACCGCCGGCGATCCGTTGCCACCGTTCGACACCCCGACGACGACCGATGCCCGCGGCGTCGACCCGATCTGCACGCGCGAGCCGGAGCCGTGCCCGTTCCACGACATGACCCTCACCGAGGCCTTGGCCAGCGGCAAGCCCGTCGTGTACTACGTCGGCACGCCGGCGTTCTGTTCGACGGGCAGCTGTGCGCCGGGGCTCGAATCGCTGATCGAGGTGCAGCCGGAGTTCGGCGACGCGTTCGCGTTCGTCCACGCCGAGGTGTACGTCGACACGACCGCGACCACGGTCGCTCCGGCCGTCGAGGCACTGGGGTTGTTCTACGAGCCTGCGCTGTTCATCACCGACGAGGCCGGCGTGATCGTCGAACGGATGGACGCCGTGTGGAACACCGATGAACTGGTCGAAGCCCTGAATCGAGCGACCGGATGATGCAGCGCGAGGTGCGCTGCAGCGTCAGCTGAAGCTCTGGCCGCACCCGCACGTACGGGAAGCGTTCGGGTTGGTGATCGCGAAGCCCGACTGGTCGAGCCCGTCCTTGTAGTCGAGTGTCGCGCCTTCGAGCAGCTGTGCCGAGGCGGGATCGACGACGACCTTCACCAGACCATCGTCGCCGTAGGACGCCTGCTGGTCGTCGGCGGCGAAGTCACCGTCGAAGAACATCTCGTAGGAGAAGCCGCTGCAACCACCAGGGCGCACGGCAACACGGAGCGCAAGGTCCTGGGCACCCTCGTCGGCGAGCAGCTGGCGGACCTTCACGGCGGCGGAATCGGTGAGCGTGATCATGGTGAACCTCTTGGACTCGGTCTGGGTGGACTCGGTGACGCCATGCTACTGCGACACGCGTTCAGTTGGCAGCGGTGGCGGCGACGGTGACGCGACACGGGGTTCGGCTCGTGACCGAACAGAACTCGCGGACCTCGGTGTCGGCCATGCGACGAACGAACCCCGCGACGAGGCCGCGATGGAGCCCGCACACGAGGTCGGGGTGTTCGACAGCGAGGTCCGAGAACGGACAGTTGGCGAATGCGACGACGGCTGCGTCGTCGTCGCCGGCGACATCGGTGACGATCGGATCGAAACCGAGGCGATCGAGATCGGAAACCAGTGCCTCCAGCGTCGAGGGCGCCAGTCGGTAGCGATCGGCGCGCGCTGCCCCCTCGCTCTCGCCGACAGCGGCCGCGTCATCAGCGCTCGCGTTCAGCCGCTGTGCCATGTGCAGCACCATCCGCGCGAGCATCGGCATCGTCGGCGGCTCGAGACCGAGTGAGGGGGCGTCGGCCGCGATCGAATATCGGTGCTGTGGGCGGCCGACGTCGCCGCGGCCGCCCACCGCCACGTCGAGCAGCCCGATGTCGCGCATCCGCTCCAGGTGAGGTCGTACCGTGTTGGGGTGCAGACCCAACGACTCGGCGATGTCGGCGGTCGTGAGCGGGCGCGGCGATCGGGCGAGTTCGAGGTAGATCGCGTACCGGGTGTTGTCGCCGAGCGCCTTCAGCAGGTCGAGCTGGTCGGGCTGATCGGCCTGCTGGACCGAACGATCGAGCGCAGGATCGGTGAGACGGTCGTCCACGGAACGAGATTACACGGAATCCGCCGGTAAAATCTTCGCATGGGAATCGCACCGACCGTTGAACAGGTGATGGACGTGCTCGGTTCCGTGATCGACCCGGAACTCGGCAGCGACATCGTCACGCTCGGCATGGTCCCCGGCGCCACGGTCAGCCCCGACGGCCTGGTGACGGTCGAGGTCAAACTCACCATCAAGGGGTGTCCACTGCGCGCCGAGATCAAGCGCGAGATCGAAGGACGCCTGAAGCTCCACCCCGGCGTGAGTGCGGTCAAGATCACGTGGGGCGAGATGAACGCCGACGAACGAACGGCGGCGATGTCGAAGGCCCGGTGGAACGCCCGGGAGAGCGCTCCCGACACCGAGGTTCCTGCGTCGTGCCGCGTGCTCGCCATCGCCAGTGGCAAGGGCGGTGTCGGCAAGAGTTCCGTCACGGTGAACCTCGCGGCCGCGCTCGCCGCACGGGGACACATCGTGGGAGTGCTCGACGCCGACATCTGGGGTTTCTCCGTCCCCCGACTGCTCGGGATCACCGACCGGATGGAAGCCGAACACGTCGACGGCTCGGCCAAACCGCTGATCATCCCGAACGAGCGGGTCGTCGGAGACGGGCTGCTCAAGGTGGTTTCGACCGGCTTTCTCGTCGACGAGGAGACCGCACTCATGTGGCGCGGCCTCATGCTGACCAAGGCAGTCGAGCAGTTCCTGCGCGACGTGCGCTGGGGCGAGCTCGACTACCTGCTGATCGACATGCCGCCCGGCACCGGCGACGTCCAGATGGGCCTTGCCCGAATGCTTCCCCACACCGACCTGATCGTCGTCACCACACCCGCACTCGCCGCCCAGAAGGTCGCCCAACGAGCCGCCGACATGGCCAAGCGCAGTTTCCTGCGCGTCGTCGGGGTGATCGAGAACATGAGTGCGTTCACCTGCGACCACGGCGAGACGTACGCGTTGTTCGGTGAGGGTGGCGGCGCTGCGCTGGCGGCTGCCATCGATGCACCGTTGCTCGGTCAGGTGCCGCTCGAGCCCTCGGTCGCAGCGGCAGGCGACGCTGGCGACCCGGTCAGCATCGCCGGAGTCGGGGCTGCAGCCGATGTGTTTCGATCGATCGCCGACCACATCCTGTCCGATCTGGCACCGGTCGTGTCCCCGGCCGACGTCGACATGGCCGGTTGCTCCGCTCGACTGTTCGAGAACGTCGACGCGGCATTCGCCGAGATCGATCAGCGAGCCGCTGGCGAAACGCCCGTCCCGGCGACGACTGCCGTCCGCGTCCGACCGTCGGGCCGCGGGCCGGTCGCGTAGCGAGCCGTTCCCGGCCGTCAGGTCGGTAGCGACGCTCCCAGTTCTTCGTAGTCGTCGTCGTGGGGAAGGGAGATCCCGATGACGCGTCCGTCGGACCCGTAACGCAGTCGTGGCTCGGTACGGACCGGTGACGTGATCGACGCCGCGGCGCGGAGCGCATCAGCCACGTTGTCGTGGGCCTCGAGTCGGCGAAGGTTGGCGATGGTGGGCGGCATCATCGTCCACCGACCGTCGGCGAAGCTCGCCAAGCCTTCGGCCGGACGTACCCAGACGCTGTCGACCGTTTCGAGGTCGTCATGCACCAGCACCTGATCGCTGGGCACCTCGCCGAGGAAGAACCGGGTGTCGAATCGGCGTCGCTCACCGATCGGCGTCACCCAATGGTCCACGTAGTGGAGCCCGGACAGGTCGATCGTGAGCTCGCGCTCACGACACAGCTCGACGATCGATCGGATGCCGTCGTGGACATGATGGCGGTCATCGGCATCGACCACCAGCGGAGCACCGTCGACGCGCTGAGCGAGCAGCACGCCAGCTTCCTCGAACGACTCTCGGACAGCGGCGACCCAGAACGCCAACCCACCTGCATCGAGACCCAGCCGCTTCGACGCCTCGGCGTCGTCCAGTCCGAGACAGAACTGCTCGACGTCGTCGGCACCGTCGGCCTCGTCGACCCGGCCGCCGGGGAACACGAACATGCCCGCCCCGAATGCGGCCTTCGTCGTGCGGCGCAGCATGAACACCTCGATGCCCGCCGGTCCGTCCGGAGCATCGCGCAGCAACATCACCGTCGCCGCGGGGTGGATCGGCACGTCGGTCGGCACGAAGACAGCTGGGTCGTTCACATCTCGACGGTATCGGTCTCGATCCGCTGACGCCGAGGCGCAGCGGGCCTACGGTGTGGCGATGAAGTCTTCCTCGGCGCCAGGTCGGACGGTCGCGCCGAACAGCGCGGCCGACGTCATCGATCACATCCGCCCCGGCGACCAACTGATCGTGCCGCTCGCGAACGGCGAGCCGACCGCCGTGATGGAGGCGATCGACTCGGCTGCAGCGGACCCCGACTCGCCGATCGACGGCGTCGTGGTCCACCAGATGCACGGTGTTCACGACCGGCCCTACATGGCAGGCGTCTATGGCGACCGCCTCCAGCACGTCTCGTACTTCCTGTCGCAGGTCACTCGTCCGCACTTCGCAGCCGGCACGATCGGTCTCGTGCCGGCGCACTTCTCCGAGGTGTACCAGTTGATGCGGATGCGAGCCGACGACCCGATCGTGATCGCTGCTGCGTCGCCACCCGACCGCCACGGCTACTTCTCCCTCGGGGTCTCCGCCGACTACACCGCGAGTTTCATCGGTCGGGCCCGGTTCTTCCTCGAGATCACCGACGCGATGCCGCGGACGTTCGGCCGGAACCAGATCCACGAATCGCAGGTGATCGGGTGGTGTCGCAGCGACCGACCGCTGGTCGAGGTTCCGCCGAAGGAGCCGGACGACGCTGATCGGAAGATCGCCGAGTTCGTCGCCGAACGGATCCCGAACGGTTCGACGATCCAGACCGGCATCGGTGCCATCCCCAACGCCATCATGCGCGCGCTCGACAACCATCGCGACCTCGGAGTGCACACCGAGCTCTTGTCCGATGGCGTGGTCGATCTGATCGAGAGTGGCGTCGTGAACGGGGTCCGCAAGCGGCTCAACCGGACCAAGACGGTCGGGACGTTCGCACTCGGCACCACTCGGCTGCACGAGTTCCTCCACGAGAACACCGCGGTCGAGCTGCACGCGGTGCGCTACGTCAACGACCCGCGCATCATCGCCACCGAGACCAATTTCGTGTCGGTGAACGCCACGCTGACGGTCGACTTCCTCGGTCAGTGCGCTTCCGAGACGATCGGTGGCCAGTACTTCTCGTCGTCGGGTGGGCAGAACGATTTCGCTCGCGGCGCCATGTACTCCGAGGGCGGTCAGGGGTTCGTGGTACTCAGGTCGGTCACCTCCGGCGGCATGTCACGGATCGTGCCGCAGCTCGCCGCCGGCGATGTCGTGACCACCCCGAAGAACACCGTCGACAAGGTGGTCACCGAGTGGGGTGTCGCCGAGCTTCGAGGCAGGACGATTCGGGAGCGAACCCGCAACCTGATCGCGATCGCACATCCGGACCACCGCGCACAACTCACGGCCGCAGCGCAGGTGATCGATTACCTCTGAGCGGCCACCGTGACCTACTGCTTCGGTTCGGAGCTCTCGAGCGACGGTGCATCGTCGAGCGGTGTCGGTTCCGCAACGACCTCGCGTGTCGGCCGGAGCCAGACGTACGCGACGGCCGATGCGACGACCGCAGCCAGCAGGAGGCCCACCGTCTGCCAGTTGTCGTTCAGGAAGACCGTCGCTCGGGCCTGACGGTCGAGCGCCCAGTCGGTGACCGGATCGCCGACCTCGCGAATGTCGACCCAGTAGAAGTACCAGAGCAGATACGCCCCCGAGATCATCACGAACACCGCCGCGATCGTGTCGACGTACTGCATGCCAGACCGGAGGAACCTGAGGAGGCCGGTGTTGGCGAATGCGAGGGCGATCGTGAGCGCGCTCACGACGAGCGCCATCCCCGCTCCGTACGCGACGACGTTTCCGACTCCGGTCGCCACACCGTCGCGCGCTGAGGCGCTGAAGACAGTGGCGATGAAGAGCCCGATCGTGCATCCGATCGACGCGACCGCATAGGCGATGCCGAACACGAACATCGCCCAGATCGTTCGACTGGCCGTGTCGCCGCGCGACACGGTCGGGGTCGTGAACGGCAGCTTGTAACCGAACAACATGGCGATGCCGAGAATGAGCAACGCTGCTCCGATCACGACGGTCGCGTACTTGGCGTTCTCGTTGATCCAGTTGGTGAAGTTGTAGGAGATGACACCGGCCACCAGGAACACGGCCATGAAGCCGGCCGACAACGCGGCGCTCACGAGCACGGCGCGACGCATGGTGGCCCGCTGGGTGCCGGGGCGCTGCCCCTCCAGACCGAGGAAGAACATGAGGTATGTCGGCAAGAGGATGAACCCGCACGGGTTGACCGCGGCGACCATCCCCCGGATGAACGAGAGGCTCACAGCGCCGACTCCGCCGTGCGGAGTTCGGCCACACGTTCGCGGAGCTCGTCGGCATCGATCGGGCCCGTCTGCTCGAGGATCGTGCCGTCCGAAGTGACGAACAGCGTGATCGGGAAGGCGACGGCGCCGATGCCGTCGACCAGCTCCGCGTAACGATCACGCAAGAGCTCGTACTCCACGCCGCGCTCGCTCGCGAACCGTTCCATCTCCTCGACCGAGTCGAGCGTGTTCACCCCGACGAAGCGGACGTCGTCGACCTCACGGTCGACTTCGGCGAAGTCGGGGAGCTCTTTCGCGCATGGTGCGCAGGTGCTGTACCAGAGGTTGACGACCATCGGTTCCCCGACGAGCTCCGCCGAGGTGATCTCGTTGTCGTCACGGTCGAGGAACACCGCTGGTGGGAACGGCTCGCCCGAGACCTCGCCGTTGATCAGGCCGTCGGTCGGAAAGGTGACCACCGTCTGCGGGTCGTCGAGGACGGCATCGAACTCGGTATCGGCGCGCTCGCCCTGTGCGTCGCTGTCACCGTTCGCCTGCACCCAGGCGAAGCCACCGATGACGAGAACGGCGCCGACCAGCGACCCCACGAGGAGTCGAGGGCGGGCGACATTCATGGCCCAAATCGTACCGACCTTGCCGCCCGGCGCTGGTGGGGGGAACCAGCGCCAGGCGGCGATCTGTCGGAGCGGATCCGGATGGACGTGATCAGGCCGGGACGCCGACCGGACCCATCTCGTCGATGATCACCTCGGGGCGAGGCCGGGTCGGCGGACGCCCACAGGCCCGCTTGTTGGCGATGATCCGTCCACCGGACAGGAGCTCGCCGCCCCAGACGCCCCACGGTTCCTCCCGCTCGAGGGCGCCTGCCAGGCAGGAAGCTTGCAGCGGGCACAGCCCGCACATCGCCTTGGCACGGGCGATGTCGATGATGTTGTCGGAGAAGAAGAGTCCGACCATGGTGCCGTGGCCGTCGGCACACCGGGCGACCGGGGCCTTGACCGTGCGTGGTTGCTCGCCGATCTCGAGACCGGGCGGACTGTCGGGTTCCTTCGGTTCGACGAGTGTCAGCTCCTGTGTCGGAGCTGTGGGAGTGAGAAGCGTGTGCATTGCGAGTTCCTTGTCGAGGGTGAGCGTGGTGCCGGACTTGGCGCTGGTGAACGGGACGGCGTCGGGATTGGTGACCGAGGTGTACATGGGGTTCCTTCTGGTGCTGGTTGGGATTCGGGTGGTTGGGATTCAGGGTGGAAAAACGACGAAGGCCGCCGGGTTGGTGAACCCGGCGGCCTCAGAAGAGGTGATCTGACGTTGGTGTTACGTCAGGCCTCCTGCGAGGTTGCCGGGGGTGATTCGCTTCACGGTCGGCTGCGGGGAGTAACCCTTTGCTGCGGTGACCGTGAGACCCATGGCCGTTTCGTCCTGGAAGGACACGCCATGACCACCGAGGTGACCGAGCCAACCGTTCACGTGGCAGTTCGAACCGAAAGCCGAGCGCGCGCGATTGCCGGACATGGAGGACATCAGTGGTGTCGTCATGTTTCGGCCTTTCTCGCTCGGGCGTTCGTTTGCCACGGATGAATCACCGTGGTCGAATCACCAGGAAACCACGATAGGGCACCCCGGGTCAAGGAGGTTTCGCGTCGAAGAGGTTTCGCGTCGCGGCGGTCTCGGCCGAGGAGGTTTCACGGTCAGGGATGTTTCAGCCCCCACTTTCGATGATGATGACATCATGAGTCAGGTCGACGTCGGCGTGTTCGCAGTCGGCTGGACGATCGGTTGGTTGCTGCTCTGGCGGGTGCGACCGGTGCCGAGAGCGGCTCGGTCAGCAGCGGTGGCCGTCGTCGTTCCCGCACGCAACGAAGCCAACGCAATCGGTGATCTGCTGTCGGCACTGCGCCGACAGCTCCGCGACGGCGACGAGCTGGTCGTGGTCGACGACCATTCCACCGACGAGACCGCCCACGTCGCCCGTCGGCTCGGTGCCCAGGTGATCACGGCGCCCGATCTTCCAGCCGGCTGGCTCGGCAAGCCCCACGCCTGCTGGACCGGTGCCCTTGCCACGTCGGCACCGACCCTGCTGTTCGTCGATGCCGACGTCACACCGGCCGCCGACCTGCTCGACCGCATGGGTGCTGCCGTCGAGTCCCATTCGGAATCGATCGTGTCGGTTCAACCATGGCATCGCACGGTGGGCGCCGTCGAGCAGGCGAGCATGCTCTGCAACGTCACGGCGTTGATGGGATCGGGGGCGTTCACGATCGCCGCCGATCGCGTGTCGTCGACGGTCGCGTTCGGGCCGGTGCTGGCCGCCGACCGGGGGCTCTACGAGCGCGTCGGTGGGCACCGTGCGGTCCGCTCCATGCACACCGAAGACATCGGCCTCGCTCGGGCTGCCGGGAGTTCGGTCGTGTTCACCGGCCGGCCCGACACGACGTTTCGCATGTACCCGAACGGCGCGCGAGAGCTCCTCGACGGCTGGACGCGCAGCATCGCCACGGGGGCGCGCCTCACCCGCTGGCCGCTCACACTCGCCATCGTCTGCTGGACCGCCGCGGTCGCCGGCGGCTGGCTCGCAGGTGGCTGGCCTACGAACGAGCCAGCCGTGTCGGCCACCATCTACGCGCTGAGCGCCGCTCAGATCTGGATCCTCGGCCGACGTGCGGGATCCATGCATCCGGTCACGGCTGCCCTGTTCCCCATCGCAGTCCTCGCTTTTGCCTTCATCTTCCTGCGCAGTCTCGTCACCATCCTCTTCGGTCTCACGGTGCCGTGGAAGGGCCGTGACGTGGCCGCAGCCGACGGCTCGATCGAGCTGGTTGACTGACCGGCATGTCCGGTTTCCGGCTCCGATCGGCGTGGGTGGCGCTCGTGCTCCTCTCGGTCTGCGCGCTCACCGCCGTGTCGAGCTCACCAGCGTCCGGCCACGACGGGATCGCGTCATCGAACCCGGTCTCGGGTGCCGTGCTCGACGAGCCGATCGACGCGGTCACGATCGACTTCGGAGCCGACATCGGTACCGCCGTCGAGATCGGCATCGTCGGGCCCGGCGGCGAGATTCCGTCGACGACGACCGTCACCTCGACCACCGAGGCGATCGCCGAGTTCGAACTCCTCGACGAGCGCGGCACGTACACGGTGAACTATCTCGCGACATCCGTGGTCGACGGTCATCTGTTGGGCGGCGCGATCTCGTTCACGTACGGCGAGTCGACGAGCGATGTCATGTCGCCGCTCCTGTTCGGGCTCATCGCTCTCGTGATCCTGAGCATCGGTGGCTGGTTCAGCTGGCGGGCGCACGTGCGTCACCGCGACGAGCTGCTCGACGATTCGACTCCGCTCGACGCACCTTGACCAGGCGTGGCTGCGTGGTCAGAGGTCGATGAGGATCTTGCCGGTGTTGGCGTTCGACTCCATACGGCGATGGGCGTCGGCGATGTCGGCCAGCGAGAAGCGCGAGTCGATCACCGGACGCAGGGCGCCCGAGTCGAACAGCGGGATCACCTCCGCGATGAAGCGTTGACACAGGTCGAGCTTGCGTTCGAGCGGGCGATTCCTGAGGGTGGTGCCGATCCAGGTGATGCGACGCCCGAGGATCAGCCCGACGTTCACGGGCGTGTTGCCGCCGCCCATGAGTCCGACCTGCACGATGGTGCCGTCGATGCGCGTCGCCTGCAAGTTCCGGTCGACCTCGTCACCCCCGATCACGTCGAGGACGACGTCGACGCCGTCCGGCACTGACGCTCGGAGCGCACCGAGCCAATCGGCCGGGCTGCGTTCGAGCACGACGTCGGCGCCCAGCTCGCGGCAGGCGTCAGCTTTGCCCGCCGAACACGTGACGGCGATGCGCGCGCCGATCGCCTTGGCGATCTGGATTGCAGCCGTGCCGACGCCGGACGCACCGGCATGTACGAGCGCCCAGCGGCCTGATGTGAGCCGACCCTGGACCACGAGGGCATCCCAGGCCGTGAGGAACACCTCGGCGATCGCGGCGGCATCGGCCGTCGCCACCGATTCGGGGATGGGCAACGCCTGTCGGCTGTGGGTGGCGACCCGTTCGGCGTAGCAGCCGCCGGCCTCGATCCCCATGACGCGGTCACCGACGGACCAGTTCTTCACCGCGCTGCCGATCGCTGCGACCGTGCCCGCGTACTCCATTCCGGGTACCTCGATCGCGTGGCCGCGCGGGTCGGGATACAGGCCCATGCGCTGGAGGATGTCGGCCCGGTTCAACGCCGTGTGCTCGATGGCCACGAGGATCTCGTCGGGCCCGGCGACGGGCTCGTCGATCTGCTCGATGGTCAGGACCTCAGGGCCCCCGTGTGATCGCAGGACGACGGCGCGCATGGCCGGAACCTACCCTGCCGCGATGATCGCAGATGGATCGATCGTCGGCGTGACGCTCGCGGTCTCCAGTGTCGCCGCGTCGACGAACACGTGCTCGCGGTAGTACGCCATCTCGCGTATCGATTCACGGATGTCGTCGAGGGCCCGGTGCGATCCGTGGCCGTGTGGTCGCTGGGCGTCGACGGTCGGGTACCAGCGCTTCACCAGCTCCTTCACACTCGACACGTCGATCGATCGGTAGTGGAGGTAGTTCTCGATGTCGGGGAGGTACGCCGCGAGGAACCGTCGGTCGGTGCCGATCGAGTTGCCGCACAGGGGGACCGTGACGGGCTCGGGCACGTGCTGCTTGATGAACGCCAGCGTCTCGGCGCCGGCTTGTTCGAGGCTGATCGTCGAGGACTTGATCGACTCGAGGAGCCCGGAACGTGTGTGCATGTCGACCACGAACGGGTCCATCCTCGCGAGCACTTCGTCGGGCTGGTGGACGACGAGGTCTGGACCTTCCGCAACGATGTTCAAGTCGTCGTCGGTGACGATCGTGGCGATCTCGACGATCACGTCGGACGTGTGGTCGAGCCCTGTCATCTCCAGATCCATCCAGACGAGCATGGGGTCAGGTTAGGGGGCCTGTCGGCCGCTCCCGTGCCGCGCCGGCCAACCCGAGTCGGGCATCATGGTCGAATGACGCCGTTCGCCGACCTCCTCGCGGCGCCTGGTGTCGAGGAGATCTCCGCGCTCCGGGGTCCGATCGGTTTCATGGCGTACCACGGCGGCGCGCTCGAAGCGATGACCGACGTGATCGCCGCGGCCGCCGCCGAGCGGGCTGGAGCATCGCTGTATGCCGTCGTCCAGCCCGACGGCATGCGTGATCACCTGGCGTCGATCAAGGTACGCCCGGCAGAGTCGCCGAACCTGGCGGCGTTCCTCGAACACGTCGAGATGGTCATCACCATTCACGGGTTCGGACAGCGCGGTCTGTTCGGGTCGTTGTTGCTCGGCGGTGGGAACCGGGACTTCGCCGAACATGTCGGGACGGCGTTGCGGTCGAGGCTGCCGGCGTACGACGTGATCACCGACCTCGATCGGATCCCGTCGAACCTGCGCGGACTTCATCCGGAGAACCCCGTCAACCTGTCTCGTGGCGGCGGCGTGCAGATCGAACTGCCCCCTCGGGTCCGCGGTGCGAGCCCGATGTGGTGGGACTGGGAAGGCCCCGGCCACACCCCGCACACGCTGGCGCTGATCGACGCACTCGCCACCGCCGCCGCGACCTGGCCCACCGCCTGACTCCATCCCCGCATTCCTGAATTTGATCGAGTTCGTTTCGCTTGCCGCAACGAACTCGATCGAATTCGGGAAGGTGCCGGACCGTCAGGGAGCGAGGCGGTCGAGGTGCCAGGTCGGCGCCGTTCCCTCTGCGCCGAGGCGGCGGTACCTGACGCGGTCGTGGAGGCGACTCGGGCGGCCTTGCCAGAACTCCCACTCGAAGGGCACCAGCCGCCACCCTCCCCAGTTCGGCGGACGCGGGACGTCACGATCTGCGAACTGCTCTGCGTACAGCTCGGTCCGGCCATCGAGGAACGACCGATCGGCGATGATCTCACTCTGCGGTGAGGCCCACGCGCCGAGCTGGCTGGCCCGCGGCCGCGAGGCGAAGTACTCGTCGCTCTCCTGCTCGCTGACCCGCTCCACCCTGGCCCGGAGCCGAACCTGGCGATGCAGGTCCAGCCACGAGAACACGGCGGCCGCGACGGGGCGCGCGTCGAGCTGACGGCTCTTGGCTCCTTCGTAGTTCGTGTAGAACACGAGGCCATGCTCGTCGGCACCACGCACGAGCACGATGCGGGCGTCGGGCACGCCGTCGGCGCCGATCGTCGCGACGGTCATCGCGTTGGGCTCGGTGACCCCTGCTTCCATCGCTTGGTCGTGCCACTGCTTCCACTGCTCGACGGGCTCCGCCACCACGTCGTCGAGGTCGAAACCGGCGGTCTCGTACTGCACCCGGCGATCGCGCAGGACATCACCGCGGCTCGCGATGCCGGGAAACTCCGGTCCCGGGACGTCCCAGTCGGTCATCGTCGTCGCCCGGTCAGTGCGCCGGTTCGATGCGGCGGATCCCACGCATGTACGGCCACAACACTTCGGGCACGTCGACCGAACCGTCGGGGTTGCGATAGTTCTCGATGATCGCCGCCCACACCCGCGGCACGGCGAGCGCGGATCCGTTGAGCGTGTGGACGAACTCGGTGCCCTTCACGGGCTTGCCGTCCTCGGTCTGACGGCGGAACCGGATGTTGCCGCGGCGGGCCTGGTAGTCGCTGAACCAGCTCACGGACGACACCTCGAGCCAGGTGTCGGCACCGGGCGCATACACCTCGATGTCGAAACTGCGGTGGTGGCTCTGGCCCATGTCGCCGGTGCAGATCTCGATGATGCGATAGGGCAGACCGAGACCGACGATGGCGCGCTCAGCGCGAGCCGTCATGTCGACGAGGAGGTCGGGGGCCTGCTCGGGGGTGGCGAACGAAAGGATCTCGACCTTGTCGAACTCGTGGGCGCGCAGCATGCCGCGCGTGTCGCGGCCGGCCGAGCCGGCCTCTCGGCGGAACGACGAGCTGTACGCCATGACCCGCACGGGGAGTTGCAGGGCTTCGAGCACCTCGTTGGCGTAGATCGAGGTGAGCGGCACCTCGGCCGTCGGGATGCACCACAGGTCGTCGCGCTCGATCGAGTAGGCGTCGTCGGCGAACTTCGGGAGCTGGCCCGTCGCGGTCAGCGTGGCACTGGTGACGAGCGAGGGTGGGCGGATCTCCTCGAACGCGTCGGCGTTCAGGTCGAGCCCGTACTGACAGAGCGCCCGGCTGAGGGTGGCACCCGCGCCGCGTTGCATCGTGAACATCGCACCGGAGATCTTGGTGGCCCGTTCGTTGTCGAGGATGCCG
>JANNNB010000285.1:0-3223 GCA_031398325.1 Actinomycetes bacterium | reverse complement strand
GACTTGCCGGTGCCAGCGGGGCCGAGTCCGAACGTGATGACGTTCTGTGCGATCGTGTCGATGTACCGCTTCTGGCCGGCCGTCTTCGGCTTGACCTGACGACCCTTGACGCCGCGGAGCACCTGGTGCGTGAGGATCTCGCTCGGCTTCTCGCTGGCGTCGACCATCGTGAACACCCGATCGAGCGTGTTGTCGTCGAGTTGCTGACCGGCCTGCAGCAGCGCGATGAGCTCTTCGAACAGTTCGGCGACGGCGTCGACTGCAGCCGGTTCATCGCTGCCGATCCGCACCTCGTTGCCCCGCACGCTGATCTGAGTGGTCGGGAACTGCTGCTCGACTCGTCGGAGCACGTGATCACGTGGGCCGAGCAGGGCGATCGTCAGGTGGTCGCCGGGAACGACAACGGTCGTGTTCGAGCGGATACCGGAGGGTGTGGTTGGTGTGGGATTGGTCATCGGCTGAGGACCGAGCGTAGTAGCGGTCCGGGGCACCCGTCGTGCACGATTTCGTCCACGTCAGTCGGCAACGTCCACTTTTGCAGCGACACTCGTCGGGGTCACCCACACGACCATCTCTGGCGGTACGGCGTTGCGCATGCCATATGCCTCCGCCTGATCGGCGCCCATGTACCTCGCCGCGATGCGGGTCGCCCAGCGGATCAACTCCTCCGGGTCGGTCGAAGTGGTCGCGGTCCCGTTGATGGTGGCGAACGCGAACGGCGGCTGCTCATCGTCGAAACAGATCGCCACGCGGCCGTCGCGCAGGATCGACTTCCCCTTGATCGTGTCGGCCGATGTCATGAACACCAGCCGGGCAGCGTCTCCCGTGCCGTCGACGTCGACCCACACGGGCGCGACGTGTGGCGACCCGTCGAGCCTCGTGACTGCCAGTTTGCCGGTCCGCGCCGGGAGCGCCCGAACGAAGTCTTGCCACCAACCGTCAGGCGCTGCGTCGTATCCCATGTGGCGCTCCAACCGATCACCCGCAGCGGGCATTCCCCGGGCCCGCGGTCCACGTCCTACGCTCGAGGTCCTTCCAGGGCCACCGCAGACCGGCTGAGCGCATCAGTCGTCGGTCGGGACCACCAGGACCGGGATCGGCGAGCGGTGCACGATCTCATAGGTGATCGAACCGAGGAGTGCGCCGGCCATCGGCCCCCCGCCGCCATGGCCGACGACGATGACCTCCGCGCCGCGGGATTGGGCGACGCGGATCAGGCTCTCGACGGGGCGGTCCTGAATCAACTCCACCTCGATGGTCAACTCAGGGTACGCGGCCGTCAACTCATCTCGAATCGTCGACGTCGCCACCACCCCGACGCCAGCGATCTGATCTTCCAGCGCACCGCCGCGAGGCCCGGGCACCGACGCCTCGTATCCGAACACGAGCACGATCGAGCCGCCCGTCATGCTGGCAACCCGCGCCGCCGTGCGCGCTGCCTCGTCGCCGCTCCCGTCTCCGCCGATACCGACGACCAGTTCCAGCGCCATCTCAATCTCCTCTCGGACGACTCGACGTAGTCGACTTCGTGTAGGTGCCGAGTGGCTCTGCCGGTCCCCCATCGCCGTACGGGTCGTTCACGGTATCGACCGGGTCGGGCACGTTCCGGAAGAAGACAGGGTACTTCACACGACACCAGAGCATCAGGGGCACCCCGAGGAGCAGCAGCGCCGTGCCGATCACGAGCACGGTGCCGACACCTACCAGCGTGCCCGGCGCGTAGTCGCTCTTGGAGGCGTCGATCACCGTCTTGACGAACACGTACGTGAGCATCAGAGCGCCGACCATCGGCAGCACGCCGATGAGGACGAAGTGCTTCAAACTCTTCGTGAGGTGGCGCCGGTAGTACCAGACGCACGCATAGCCCGTCAGGCCGTAGTAGAAGGCGATGGCCAGGCCGACGGCGGCGATCGACGCACCGTACGCGTCGGTGTCGGAGTTCTCGGAGATCACCACGAGCAGGACGAACCATCCGACCGACACCGCCCCGAAGAACCACGTGCTCCACGCCGGCGTCAGCGTGCGCGGATCGATACGTGACAGCACCGAAGGCCCGGCTCGGTGCGAACCCATGCTGAGCATGCTGCGCGTCGCAGGCAGGATCGTCGTCTGACAGCTCGCTGCGGCGGAGGTGAGGATGGCGATGATCAGCAGCTTGTTGAAGCCACCGCCAAGTGCCTCGCGACCCACGGCGTACACGGCGTCGTCGCTGTTGGCCACGACGAACTCCGGGCCGAGGAATGCCTGGGTTCCGAACGCGGTGAGGACGTAGATGGCGAGGAGGATGAACACCGACATGACCGCGGCGATGCCAGGCGTCCGGTTGGAGTCCTCGCATTCCTCGTTCACCGATACCGCGGTGTCCCATCCCCAGTAGGCGAACACGGCGATCACGAGCCCGGCGACGATCGCCGAGGTGGACAGACCCGACGGCGACAGCCACGACAGTGACGGGGTGACCGACTCGTAGGTCACGCCATCGACGGTCAGGGTGACCCCGCTGAACGCACGGACGATGGCAACCACGGCGAAGATCGCCAGCACCGCCAGCTCCGTGCTCAGCAACACCACCTGGGTGCGCGCCGAGAGTTCGATCCCCGTGAAGCAGATCCAGCACATGGCGACGATGAACACGCATCCGAGCAAGGTGACGTACACGGCGTTGGCTGCGGCATCCTCCAAGCCGAACAGCAGCAACGTGTACTGACCGGAGATGCCGGCGAGGTTGGGCATGATCAGCAGGTCGGCCACGATGAGGCCCCAGCTCCCGAGCCAACCCGCCGATGGCCCGAACGCCCGCGTCGCCCATGTGAAGGTGGTGCCGCAGTCGGCATCGGCCTTGTTCATGTAGAAGAACGCAGCGGCGATGCACCCCATCGGCACGAACGCGAAGAGCATGACGAACGGCGCCTTCACACCGACGGCTTCGTTGATTCCGCCGATTCCTGCCGCCAGCGAGTAGCCGGGCGCGGTCGATGCGACGGCGATCACCGTCGTGGCGACCAGCCCGAGTGCCCCCGCCTTGAGGCCCTTCGTCCCAGACGAGCTGTGCTCCTCGATCGTGACCGTCATGTCGAGACCTCGATTCGACCTCAGGCCGCCCTGGCCGATTCGTCATGATTGCACATCGCCGGTTGGCGTGCGGCAGGAGCCACAGCCGCCTCCTCGCCGGTCATCTCGACACGGGTTCGTCGCGAGCCGTAGCCGCGTGAAGGGCACGAAC
>JANNNB010000259.1:0-3078 GCA_031398325.1 Actinomycetes bacterium | reverse complement strand
CCAGTCGCCGCTTCGGGCGGATGGGACCGATCGGGGCGCTTCGTCGGCTCTGAATGAATCGGCCAGACAAAGAAGCCGGACAGCTGCCTGGCGAGAGCTCGGCCGAAAGGCTGGGACCGCTGTCGGGGTGTAGCTAATTGGCGGGCGGCTCGAACCTCGGTTCGAAATCAATCCACTCCTCGTCGCTTCCCTGGGATTCCTCTTCCGTAAGGAGGGCCGGCACGCCGTAGATGAATCCGAGGACGTTTTGCACGTACCCGATGAGCAACTCGAGGGTGCTCAGGGCTGGACGCTCACCGGTCGACGAGTCCATCACGATATGAAGTTCGAAGTTCCACAGTCCGCTCACCTTGTCGAGGGGATCAATCGTGTCGACCCTCGCCAGTAACGCGCCGTGCTCGAATGACGGCTGACCGACGGTGGCGTTCGGCGGAACGTTCCGCCCGGCTGCGTCCTCGTCAGCAAAACGGAAAGCAACCTGGTGCGCCGTCTGAGCCATCACGACCGCCACCCGCACATTGGCCCGATGCTTATCTGCGTTGCTCAACTCCTGGAGGAGGAGCAGACCGTCTGCCGTTCGTTCGCCCTCAGGCCGGTTGAACGGCTGAAGGTTCTTGATCCGTTCCACGATCTCCGCAGGCATTCCGCGCAGCCTGTCCTTAGCCACCTTCGCCCATCGGTCGGGATCAGCCCCTTCGATCGGGAACTGAATCCGGTGCGGGTCTGCAGGCAGCGGGTGACCTGTGGCATTGATCAGGTCCCATACGCAAGCATCCAACGCGCTGCGGAGTTGGTGAATGCAGTCGCCCACGTGGAGGCTCCACTCGGCCACCGGCGGCTCCGAGCGGATATTCAGGTGCCACGTCGCCCCAAGTCTGCTGTCCAGAAGGCTCACGTCAGCGGTCACCGGGCGCGTCGACTGCCAGACATCGATGCGGGACCGGAGGGTCGCGAGGTGGGCTCGCGCCTGAGCAATCTTCATCGACGGCCACGGTGACGGATCTCTGGCCGGCGGCACCGCTGGGTCAACGTCGTCGGTTTCGCCCATTCCGGGATCATCGCATGGGTCGGGGAGGCCGATGAGCTACAACCACCGACGCCTGAGCCACAGAGGAGTCACCAAGGCAGGCGACTCCACGAACGAATCCGACAATCGTCTTCCAACCGCAGATTTCGCTCTGGCATTTGAGCGCCATATCAAGCAATCTGCTCGGGTGAGCGATCCGCCGATCTGTCGAAGGTGCGGTCGTGCGGTGACGGTCGAAGCGGACCGTTACGACGTGTTCGAGCAGATGCACTACGTGTGCTTCCACTACGAGTTCGAGCATGATCCAACCGACCCCGACGAGGAATGTGCTGCTGGCGGGTGCCCGTCGGCGGCAGTGCGGCCCCGGCCCGACCGCAGACCTCCGACCAACGCATAACTGCCGCTCGGCGTGCACTTCCGGCATTCGCTGTGGCCTCGCCGGAGCCGCGTCGAGTGGATGCTCGGTGTCCGTGGGTTAGGTGTCGAGCGCGGGACGTCCGTCGGGTCCGAACTGGCCGACGCGAGTGATGCCGTCGTCGGCGTAGATCATCACCGGGTCGTTCGACCCGGCTGTTGACGGTGATAGCGGGTAGGGCATCTCGGTCTGGACGAATCCGATCACGTACACGGGGTCGCCTGCTCCAACTGGTGTCCAGCTAGGCACAACTGTGAGGTCGTACTCACCGACTTCGTTGTAGCCCGGTAACCGCTCCGTGTCGGAGCCTCGATCACCGATTCTCGTTCCGGTGGCTTCGAGTGGCGTCACAAACGGCCGATTGACGACGGTGGGACCGCTACACGGCTGGAGCTGGGTGCGGTCGTCCGGACCAGGCAATTCGACGACGTCGCCGTTGTCGGTAACGCTCGTTCCGCTGGGATCGAGTTGATCGAGCATGTCGCGGTCGACGACGAAATCACCGACTAGTCGGCTGTCGACGAAGAGGCCCTCGACGCAGCGGGTCTCGAACCATCGGGTCGTGCCCGCACGGTCGTCGACCACCAGCGAGGCAACCTCGAACTGCTCCGCCTCAGCCGGTCCAATCCCGAGCGCGACGATCCAGCGGGCGACGCGCAGATCGTCGCCGGTGTGCACGGTGACGATCTGGGCGCGCTCGTCGTTGGCGATAGCGGTCGAGAAGCAGTCGAGCGGGGCCAGGTCGTCGGATTGGCTCGGCGCTGTGTCACCGACCCAGGTACCGCAACTTGGTGCGGTCGTGCGCGCTGAGAACCACGGCGGAAGTTCAAGCCCGTCCACGCCGATCGCTTCCGCGATCGGGGCTGCGAGCCCGGTTGCTTGCGGTTCGACAGTGGTGACGGGGACTGACGATGTCGCGACTGCCGGCATTGTGGTTGGTGGTCCGGTCGGTGAACTGCTGGCCGAAACACTGGGTGCTGGTCCTAGGGCGCTATCGGTCGGAGCGACCCCATTGCCGTCGTTGCGCGAAACGGAAATGACCCCGACGAGCCCGGCCGTCACGACAACAACGCTGGCTGCGGCCAGCATCCACCCTTTGCGTGTCCGCGTGGCGTTGGGTTCTGCCGGGTCCGGCACCGTCCAGGTGCTGTCCAGGTGGGGGGCCGCCTCGGCATCGAGGCGCAGCACCGCTCGTAGGTCATCTTCCAGGTCGACGCTCAACTGAATTCCTTTCGAAGTTGGGTGATCGCTCGACTCAGGATCGAGCGGACCGATCCGGGCCGAAGGTGCATGACTTCCGCGATCTCGACATCGGAGAGTCCCGCCCAATAGCGCAGCACGATCGCGGTGCGCGGGCGGAGCGGCAAGATCCCCACCGCGTCCAGCAACCCGCCGGTCGGGCCCGAAGTCGATTCGGCGTCGGTGACTGCGACGAGCTCAACACGGGCCCGTTCACGTCCAGCTTGACGATTTCGCTGGCGGACACCGTTGACGATCGAGGCACGCACGTATCCCGTCGGGTTCTGCACCGAACCGAAACGCGGATACAGAGACACGAACGCATCGTGAACGACGACTTCACACGTCGCACGATCATGGGTCAGCAACCACGCCAACTGCACCGCCGAGCGATGCG
>JANNNB010000156.1:0-2668 GCA_031398325.1 Actinomycetes bacterium | reverse complement strand
CGACACGTGGCTGCAAGGTGTCAAGACCGAAGTCGCGCTGACCGCGTGGGTGAGTTACGCCCAGTCGGTTCGGCGCCACATCAACCCGTATCTCGGATCGACACGCCTCGGTGAACTCACACCGCTTGCCATCAAGAAGTGGCACGGCACGTTGCTCGAGTCCGGTCGGCAGGATGGCAAGCCGCTCGCGACGAACTCGGTCAAGCTGGCCCACCGCGTGCTCCATCGTGCCCTCGCTGACGCGTTGCGGTGGATGTGATCGTGGTCAACCCGGCGTCGGCAGTGCGCGTGCCGAAGGGCACGGCCAAGGCGCTGCACGTGTGGACGTCAGAGGACGCCAAACGCTTCCTCGAAGCGCTCAAGGACGACCGACTCGTCGGCATGTGGACGCTCGCACTTCACACCGGGATGCGACGCAGTGAGTTGGCCGGCCTGCGATGGACCGATGTCGATCTCAAAGCCGGCACGCTCACCGTCGCCCAGCAACGCACCGCGGCCAACTACGAAGAGGTGATCACCGCCCCCAAGGCGAGCAGCTACCGCCAGCTCCTCCTCGCCCCCGCCACAGCGGCGGCGTTGCGTGAGCATCGGAGCCGGCAGCGAAAGGAACGGCTGCTCCTCGGTCCAGCCTGGACTGACAGTGGCTATCTCTTCGTCGACGAGGCCGGCGTGCGATATCACCCGCAACGGTTCACCGTGTTGTTCTCCGAGGCGGTCGCCAAGGCGGGCGTTCCGAAGATCCAACTTCACGACACTCGCCACACGATGGCCACGCTGGCGCTCGAAGCGGGAGTGCATCCCAAGGTCGTGCAAGAGCAGCTCGGCCACTCCGCGATCGCCGTCACGCTCGACACGTACTCGCATGTGCCCCAAGCGGTGCGACGTGATGGTGCCGACAAGATTGCGGCCCTGTTCGGAGACTGACGACGGAAGTACGCTCCAGTCATGAGCGAGCAGCACCCTGCGATCGAACGGAGCGGCAATTTCGTCGATCTGTTTGACGACGCTGCGCCGCCAACGGCCGACGATGTCTCGGTGACGATCACCGGCGAGCGACTCGACACGGAAGAGAAAATCCGAGCGTTCTTCGCCTCGGTCGGTCTCTCCGGACGGTGACCACCCCCGCCGACTTCGATCCTGCGGCGCTCCTGGACGCCCTCGACCGGCACCGCGTGGACTACCTCGTCGTCGGCGGAGTTGCCGCGGCCGCCTACGGGGCGCAGCGCCTCACCCACGACCTCGATGTCGTTGCCGACTACGACGGGGACAATCTCGACCGACTGTCCAGTGCACTCGCCGAAGTCGGCGTGCGCATCCGCGCCGACGGGCTTGACGATGACATCGCACGCACGCTGCCCGCGCCGAACGCCGAAACGTTCCGCCAGCTCGAGATCTCGACGTGGCGAACCGACCTGGGTGACGTCGACGTGCTCATCGCGCTGCCGTCCACCGATGGCGCGTCACATCGTTACGCCGACCTCCGGTCGAGGGCTACGGTCGTGACTTTCGCTGATCGGTCGATTCGAGTGGCAGCCCTCGGGGACATCATCGAATCGAAGCGCTGGGCGGACCGGCCGAAGGATCGAGAAGCGCTCGCAGAACTCATCGAACTCCACGCAGGCATGGCGGACCCGGATCGTCCCGGCACGGACTGACCTCGAAATCGTTCGTGGGTGTCGGCAACGGAGGCGAGGGTCGCAGACCGATCAAACCGGCAATCGGGCGCCGTGCGCATATTCCTAGAGTTCGGGCCTATGAGTTCAGACGGTTCCGCTCTGAGCGACCTCATCGCGCTGAATCGCGACGAGATCATCAAACTCGTGCGCAGGCATCGGGCGCACTCCATCGCCGTGTTCGGGTCCGTTGCCCGCGGTGAAGCAACGAGCGACAGTGACGTCGACTTCGTCGTCGGTTTCGACCCGTCCAGTTCGCTCCTCGATCTCATCCGTCTCGAGGAGGCACTGAGCGACCTTCTCGGAGTGCGAGTCGACGTCATCTCTGCCGCCGCCCTGTTGGATCGCGACACCGACATTCGTCGCGACACCGTCGTGTTGTGAGCCGACTCCGGGTCTGAGTCTGCCCCAGGGTGTTCGACCGGGACGCCTGAGGGCCGGTCAGAGGCCGATGCCGAGATCCATGCCTCGTCGTTCGATCACGGGTTCTCTGACGAGTTCGGGGTGATGTCGTCGCACCCAGTCAGTGAGTGGGCCGGCGAGTTCGCGGTGACCAGGCCTGCCGCTTTCGTGGAGGATGGTGGCGGCGTGGGCCAGGTGGTCGGCGGTGACGGGGTGTCCGTTGGCCCAGTTCTTCCAGGTGTCGATCGCTGCGACGGTCTCGTGAGCCCGTTCCAGAATTCCTTGCGGGTCGTCCCAACGGCTCCGGATGCGATTCGTGCTTTGGCCATCTCGTGCCCGTGCGATCTGAACGTGGGCGTCGTCGCGAGCGTCGAGGAGTGGCGCGGCGTCATGCTGTCGGCGCTTGAGGAGTTGTTCCGCTGCGGTGAGTCGGGTGCGGGTGTCGTCGAGGTGCGTGCGGGCTCGGTGCCGTCCGAACCGTCCGGTGTCAGCGAGGTTCCGGTGTGCTCGTCGATGTTCGTCTTGCAGTTGGCTGACGGTGCGTTTGGCGGTGTCGATGAGGGCATCGTGGGGCGCGCACAGCGGTTCCAGCC
>JANNNB010000149.1:0-1977 GCA_031398325.1 Actinomycetes bacterium | reverse complement strand
GGCTGGAACGTGAGGCAGGATCTTCGGCGCCTCCGCGATCACCGTGCTGTCCACGTGGTGGATCACCGCCTCCAACTCGTCCGCCCGCTCCCGCCACGAGCTCGCGATCTCCGGGGTACACCATGAGTGACCCCCAGTCGGAGTCGACGAGGACGATGCGGCCACCGGGGCGCGTGATGCGGATTGCTTCGGTGACCAGTCCATCGATGTCGCCGACGTGTTGGATGACTCGTTCCATTCGTACCCCGTCGCAGTGGTCCGTTGGGATTCCAGTGTTTCGGCCGTCGCGGGCATGGAGCTCGACGCTGACCTTTCCGGCGTCTGCTCTGCGTTGGCACTCGTCGAGCATCTTCTGGCTCGGATCGACACCGATTGCGACTCCGTGGGGGCCAGCAATCTGAGCGATTCGAATGAGTTCAGTGCCCGGTCCGCACCCGATGTCGCAGATGACATCCCCTGGGAGCACGGCGAGGTGCGCTGACGCTGCGGTGCGGACTCGTTGGATCGACGGTAACGATTCCCAGAAGTCCATCGCGGCAACAAGACGTTCGCCGATCTCCTCGTGCCGACCGGGCTCGGAGAACACCGATCCTTGGAGTCCTCGGGCTGGTTTGAGCGAGTAGATGTCGGTAGGAAGCTCGAAGCCCTTCAGTAATCGCTCACCGACGTGGAAGAACGTTGCCTCTGACTGTGTGCCGGCCAGCGTATGGACCAGCGAGGTTGTCCAGGAGGCGCCGTTCGGGGCGGCAGCGCACAGACGCGCCGCTTCCACCACCGGAGTTCCGAACCAGTCGCCCTGGTCGGCCAACGCCTCGCCCATCGCCAGGCCGATCCGGATCGTCACCGCACGTCCCTCGGCGCTGACAACCATGCAACGTTGTTGCATGGCAACAGCGCAGTTCACCGCGTCGATGACACTGTCGAACACGGCCATCATCCCGTCGCCGGTGTTCTTCACCTCAGTTCCGTGGTTGTCTGCAAGTGAGGAGCGAAGGATCGTGAAATGCTCGCGCCGGACGTCGTCCCAAGCCCGTTCGCCGAGCCGGCTGAGATGCTCGGTCGATCCAACGATGTCGCTGAACAGCACCGAGGTCGTCGCGCTCCGCCCCATCGCGCCCACCGTAGCCACGACGCCATGGGAGGAGCTCCCATCGCCAGCCATGACGACGGTGCGTTGGTGCAACCGGCTGGTCGAACGTTACCGATAGTAGACGCTCGTGGCCTACAACCGACACGATCGCGGCGCACAACTACTTGCGGCGTACTACTGGGGCATCAACACGAGAGCCACCTACCGCCAGGTGGCGGACTGTTCCGTCGGGCCGTGAACGGATTGGTCCAGTGTGGCGGATGTTTGCCATCGGGTTTGAGGCATCGTCGGGCGGGCGTGCCGATTTCGCTTCGGAACTTTCTTCGGCTGCCGAGTCCGACCGCGAGACTGCTACCACTCCAGCGAGAAACCACGAGAGGATGCAATGACCGACGAGGCAGTTCCGAAGGGGTTCAACACACCGATTCCGGCCAAGATCATGACACCGGATCGGGTCGAGACCCGGATCGGAACGCTCGCGTTCACCGACGGGTTCCCGACCGCCGAGACCGCCGACCTGCTGTATGACCATTTGGATTTCCTACGCGGTGTCGAGGCGTTCCTCAGCGGGATCCCGGCTGCGTCGCTGGAAGCGATGCGGATCGGCATGACCGAACTTGGCATCGGCGCATGTCACCAGGTCGGCATCGTCGATGATCTGTTGAATTCGAACTCGTTGTTCCTGACCGGCAACACCGACACCGTGTACGCCTCCGGGGTGCTCGATCTCGGGCGCGACGGACCGACCGTCGTCGAGATCCCCGCAGGCTGTGGGCCGGGCACGGTCAATGACGCCTGGTTCCGGTTCGTGATCGACATGGGCCGGCCCGGTCCTGACCGCGGCGAGGGCGGCAAGTACCTCATCGTCCCGGCCGGGTACACCGACT
>JANNNB010000151.1:0-1666 GCA_031398325.1 Actinomycetes bacterium | reverse complement strand
GCCGTCGAGCGCACGGTGCAGAAGGCCTCGTTCGCGATCGAGGCGACGAGCGTCTCCGTTTCCAGCTCGGTGGCGACGAGTACGGCGTCGCGATCGACGGAGGCTTCGCGATCGAAGAGGCGGCCGAGATGTTCGACCTCGCCGACGCGGACCGTGCCACGCTCGAGTTGTTCCTGATCCACCAAGCCGGTCGCGAGAAGGCGCTGGCCGAGGGAGGCATCGGTCGAACGCTCGGCGTAGTAGACGACACCGTTGTCGAGGTAGGTGCGAACCTCGGGCTCGACCTCGAACACGATCTCGCCGGTGAACCCCCGCTCGCGGGCATCGTTGAGTGTCATCCACCCCGGCTGGGGTCCCCGATTGAGCAGGGTCGAGCCGACCGTGGTCGTGCCGCCCGCCGTTCCTGAGTTGTGCATCATTTCAAGCCACCTCTGCTTGTGTGGTTTCCATCGCTTCGAGAAGCGTGAGGAGTATTTCGACGACGACCTCGCGGCCGGAGTCGGGATCGATCAGTTGACACGGCACGACGGACTCGCCGTCGAGTGCACCGAGGGACCGGGCGAATCGGCGGGCGACATCGATGTCGTCGCAGCGGTTCACCGCGATCACTGCCGGAACCTGGAGGTCACGCAGCAGCGCTCGCAGTTCGACACCGGCGGCCGCGTGCGTCGCGGTCGCGTCGGCATCGATCACGAAGGCGACGATGTCGACGTCGCCTTTCAGGATGTTGGTCATGAACCGGAACCGCGGCTGGCCAGGCGTTCCGAAGAGGAGGAGTCGCACGTCACCGTGTTCGAGGGAGTAGGTGCCGAAGTCCATGGCCACCGTCGTGTGCGCCTTCACGTCGGATTCGTCGCCCGAGGTGTCGACGTCGGTCGACACGACTGCGGTCTGGGACACCGACTGGATGAGTGACGTCTTGCCGGCAGCGAACGGTCCGGTCACCAGGATCTTGAACGTCTGCAGGCTCATCGGGCACTCACGCCCGGTGCGGACGGTATCGAAGGTGTGGACGGTGCGGTGGGCGGGCGATCGGCGAGCACCCGGACGTTGGCCTGCACGAAGTTGCGCAACGTGCGCTGGTCGACTCGGGCGTCGGCCAGCACAGTGAGGACACGCCGCGATCCGATCGGCCAGACGAGCAGCAACCCGCCGTCGTGATCGACGACGACCTGACGCAGGTGCTTCCCACCGCCCATCGCCACGAGCTGACGAGCGAGCCCGATGGTCGCGGCCAGCATGGCTGCGTGAGCAGGTTCGGTCGGCATCGTGGCGCTCTTGGCGAGCGTGAACCCGTCGACGGAGGCGAGGACTGCCCCGCGGGCTCCGGCCACCGTCGTCACGAGTCGGTCGAGCGCGTCTGCCGCGTTCCTCGGCGTGTCAGCGATGGCTGGCGGTGCAACCAGCGGGACCGAGGCGAAGGTCGCATTCGACGAATGGTGCGGCGGCGCGAGCGTGGAAGCAGCCCGCGGGCTCTCGGCCTCCACATCCTTGACCCTTTCCATACGGAGGGCTATCGGCTGCACGTGACCACAGCTTGAGCGCATTCCCGTATGGGTGCGACACCGCGGTGGGGGGGGGTGTGGGCCCCGCCCCCCCCCCCCCCCAGGGGGGAGGCGGGGGGTTAGTAAACACCCAGGGCCCCCCGAACACAAAAAAATTAGAG
>JANNNB010000075.1:0-10137 GCA_031398325.1 Actinomycetes bacterium | reverse complement strand
ATCACCGGCGTCCGGTGAGTTGGTGCGCGGTGCCATAACCCGCGCACCAAAAGTCGATAGCGTTTCCCCGATGGCTCGGATCTCGACTCTGCTCGCCGCCGGCCCGACGTTGTCGTTCGAGTTCTTCCCACCCAAGACGGCCGGAGGGCACCTGACGCTCGGTCGCACGGTTGCCGCGCTCGAACCGCTACGACCTGACTTCGTTTCGATCACCTATGGCGCAGGCGGCTCCGACCGACATCGCACCGGTGACGTCGTCGAATGGATGCGCACCGAAACCGAGTGGGAGCCGATGCCCCACCTGACGTGTTACGGACACAAGCGTGACGACGTCGCTGCCCTCCTGGAGATCTACCGGGACATCGGCATCGAGAACATCCTCGCCCTCGCCGGCGACCCCCGCTCCGATGGCGAGCCCGAGGCCAGCGATTATCGCTACGCGATGGAACTCCTCGAAGACGTGGTGTCCGCCGGGTGCTTCGCCGCCGCCGTCGCGGCTCACCCGCAGGTCCACCCCCGCTCGCCCGATCGGGCGTCCGACCGGCGCCACCTCGCCGACAAGCTCCGCGTCGCCGACTTCGCGATGACGCAGTTCTTCTTCGAGGTCGAGGAGTACACCCGCCTCATCGACGAGCTGGCAGCCCTCGGCGTCGACAAGCCCGTCCTTCCCGGGATCATGCCGATCACCAACGCCAGCCAGGTCAAGCGGATGGCCGACATGAGCGGTGCGGCCCTGCCCGGTTGGCTCGCCGACCGCCTCGACGCGACCGACGACCCCGCCGAGGTGCGAAGGATCGGGGTCGACGTCGCGACGAAGCTGTGCGGCGACCTCGTCGAGGCCGGCGCGCCGGGCCTCCACCTCTACGCGCTCAATCGGCCCGACGCAGTGCTCGAAATCTGTGGCAACCTGAACTTGGCTTCCCGCTGAGCGATACTGGACACTGATGTCCGCCAGCATCGAATCCACCGGCGCCTCGACGCGCCGCGTTGCCGGACCGTCCGCGCCGTCGAACATCAGCCGCGTCCCCTACATGCCCGGACTCGACGGCATGCGAGCGATCGCCGTGGTCACGGTGATGATCTACCACGCGAACACGACCTGGCTGAAGGGTGGCTTCCTCGGCGTCGAGGTGTTCTTCGTGATCTCGGGCTACCTGATCACGCTGTTGTTGATCTCCGAGCACGAACGCGATCACAGCGTGAACATGAAGCAGTTCTGGGTCCGCCGGGCCCGTCGCCTCCTGCCCGCGTTGTTCGTGATGCTGTTCCTGCTGACGATCTGGACCGCGCTGTTCGAACGGTCGACCCTCGGCAAGTTGCGCGGCGACATCATCGCCGCACTCGCGTACGGCTCGAACTGGTACCAGGTGTACACCGGACAGGGCTACGCAGCGGCGAACGACTTCGCCCCCTTGCGCCATTTGTGGAGCCTGGCGGTGGAGGAGCAGTTCTACCTGATCTGGCCCATCGTCATGGTGGTGCTGCTGCGGGTCGGCAGTCGCGGGATCGCCAACCTGAGCCGATGGCTGGTCGGTGCCGCAATCGGGATCACGGTGCTCGTCGCACTGCTCTATCACCAGGGTCCCATCGGAACGCCCGAGGTGACCCCGGACGCGTACTGGAGCATCTTCGGGCGCAACATCGCAAAGGCCGACACGCTGTATCTGTCGACCTTCACCCGGGCCGGCGGGCTGCTGCTCGGCTCTGCGTTCGCGATGGTGTGGCGACCTGTTGCGATCATGCGGGGCCCGATGCGTGACCGTGCTCCGGTGCTCGACGGCTTCGGCGCCGCCGGCCTGGCCGTCCTCGGCGTGATGATGTGGTCGGTCGGCTTCATGGGGTCCGAAGGTGCCGATCCGCTCCTCTTCCGCGGCGGCTTCTTCCTGTCGGCGATCGCCACGCTCGCTGTGATCGCCGCGACGACCCATCCGCTCACCGTGACCTCCCGGGCGCTCGCATTGCCGCCGTTGGTCTGGCTCGGCCAGCGCTCGTACGGCCTGTACCTGTATCACTGGCCGGTGTACCAGTTGATCCGCAACATCGCCGGCAAGCAGATGAAGTTCCACGAGTTCGTGATCGCCATGGGCATCACGATCGTCATCACCGAACTCTCGTTCCGCTACATCGAAACCCCGATCAGCAAGGGTGCTCTTGGCCGCTGGTGGAAGCAGGTCCGTGAGTCCCGTGACCCCGGTCGGCGGAATGCCGTGCTCGGCGGTGCATTCGTCGGTACGGCGCTCGCCATCTTCGGCGTGACCAGCCTCGCCACCGCAGAGCTGAAGCAGAACGACGTCCAGATCTCGCTCGAAGCCGGGGCTGAATCGACGTGTGACGTGATCGCCGACCCGACCTGTAGCGGTGGAACGACCGAGGTGCCCGTCGACACCACGCCGGCAACGACGGTCGACCCACTGGCCGACCCGACGCAGACGGTTCTCGACCCGACGACGACGGTCGAGACCACGACGACCACCACGATTCCGGCCCCGATCCCGATGCTGGCGCTGGGCGACTCCGTCATGCTCGGTGCCGCGTCCAAGGTCGCCGCGCTCGGCTTCACCGTCGATGCGGTGGAGAGCCGACAGTTCGTCGATGGTGTCGCCGTCGCGGAGACGCTCAAGGAACAGGGTCGACTCGGCGACGTCGTGCTGCTGCATCTCGGGACGAACGGCTCGATCTCGGCGGAGTCGATGCAACGGATGATGACGGCGCTCGCCGACGTGCCGAGGGTGATCATGCTCACGAACGATGTCGACCGCGAGTGGACGGCGGGCAACAACCAGCTGATCTACGACATCGCGGCGAACAATGCGAACGTTCAACTGGTCGCGTGGAACGATCTGAACGACCTGTGCGTCGACAACTGCTTCGCGTCCGATGGATTCCACATGAACGCCAACGGCTCCACGTTCTACGCCCAGGTCATCAGCGATTTCATGAACCAGCCGATCTGATCGCATCGCCGGTCGTGGCGTCTTGACGAAGATGTGACACGTTCCGCCGCCTTGCGTCGGTGATACTTGACGCCCGATGGCGACCGTCGCCCCACCGCGGGCTCCCACCGTCGCTCCGAGCGACAGCGCGCAGATCAGTCGCCTGCCGTACCTTCCCGGACTGGACGGGCTGCGGGCCATCGCGGTCGTCGCCGTGATGATCTATCACGCCAACAGCGCGTGGCTGCCTGGGGGCTTTCTCGGCGTCGAGATGTTCTTCGTCATCTCCGGCTACCTCATCACGTTGTTGCTGATCGCGGAGCGGGAACGGACCTACCGGATCTCGCTCGGACAGTTCTGGCTCCGGCGGGCCAGGCGGCTCCTGCCGGCCGTCTTCCTCATGATGTTGATGGTCACGTTGTGGACGGCGATCTTCGAGCGCCACGCCCTCGGGCAGCTGCGCGGCGACGTCCTCGCCGGCACGTTCTACGTCTCGAACTGGTACCAGATCTGGGAAGGGCTGGGTTACACGGCGTCCGGTGACTTCGCGCCGCTGCGCCACCTGTGGAGCCTCGCGGTGGAGGAGCAGTTCTACCTGATCTGGCCGATCATCATGGTGCTGCTGCTCGGTCGTGCCGGCACGCGGCGAGTCGCCGATGTCAGCCGTTGGCTCTTCGTTGCCGCTGTCGCGATCACCGTGCTCGTGGCGTTGGCCTTCCATGCCGGGCCGATCGGTGAGCCGACCCAGACCCCCGACGCCTATTGGTGGATCGGCGGCCGTCCGATCTCGAAGCTCGACACCCTCTACCTGAGCACGTTCACTCGTGCCGGAGGTCTGTTGCTCGGGGCTGCGTTCGCGCTGGTGTGGCGTCCGTACGCAGTCATGCGCGGGCCACTGCGCACGAAGGGTCACCTGTTCGACGTCTTCGCCCTGCTCGCCCTGGTCTTCCTCGCGTGGATGTGCTGGGCCACACCACTCGTCACCGTCGACGGAGCAGACGCCCAGTTGTTCCGGGGTGGTCTCTTCTTCGCCGGTCTGGCCATGCTCGTACTCATCGCCGCGGTCAGCCACCGGGGGGCGTTCGCCGGTCGACTGCTCGGGATGCCGATCCTCGTCTGGATCGGTGTGCGCTCCTACGGGCTGTACCTGTTCCACTGGCCGATCTTCATGATCATCCGGGGCGTCGCCGGCAACCCGCTGTCGGTCCGCGAGTTCGCGATCGCCATGGCCGCCACCGTCGCGATCACCGAGCTGTCGTTCCGATACTTCGAGACGCCCATTCGTGCCGGCGGGGTCTCGGCCGGCTGGCGTCGATTCCGCCAAGGAATCACGACCGTCCCGCGGCCGGTGTTGGCGGGTGCCACGGCCGTCCTGCTCGCCCTGTCGGTCTTCGCCGCAGTGACCTTGGCGACCGCACCACTGCAGCAGAACGAGATCGCCGAAACACTCGACGAGAACCAGGAGTTCACCACCGACCTGCTCGACGTGCGGCCCGCAGCGGCATCCGCCGGGACCAGAGCCGCCGAGGCGGACGCGCCGGCCACCACACGAACACCGGTCGCCCGTGCGACCGAACCCACCGCCACGACCGCCACGACCGTACCCGGCACCACGGTTCCCGGAGCCACCGACACCATTCCTGCGACCACCGCCGAGCAAGTGACGGCGCCGGCGACGGCGCCACCGGTGGCCCCGCCCGTCCAGGCGGGTGTGGTCAACGACATGGCGACCATGACCCCGCTCGTCGTGGCCGAGCCGACGAATGGCGGCTACAAGCTCGTCGCACTCGGTGATTCGGTGATGCTCGGCGCGGCCGAGGAGCTCGGCGCGCTGGGCTTTCTCGTGGATGCCGTGGTGAGCCGCCAGATGAAGAACTACCTGCCCGACATGCAGGCGATCCGCGACATGGGCGTGTTCGGCAGTGCCGTCATCGTGCACCTCGGCACCAACGGTCCGTTCAGCCAGGAGACGCTCGACCAGACGATGGCCGTACTGGCTGATGTCCCGACCGTGTTGATGGTCACGAGCAAGGCGGAACGGGAGTGGGTGGCGGGCAACAACGAGCGCATCCGGGCCCTGCCGGCGGCCTACTCGAACGTGTCGGTGCTCGATTGGGAGGCCCTGTCGGCGGCGTGCCCCGGCGATTGCTTCTACGACGACGGCATCCACCTCAACCAGGCGGGCCAGACGTACTACACGGGTCTGATCAGCAGCACGCTCGGCCTGACGTGACCGTCGGCTGATCAAATTGGCGACGGCCGGGCGTCCGCGTACGCTCGCGCGCATATGACTACTCCTGTACGCGTCGCTGTCACGGGTGCTGCTGGCCAGATCGGCTACAGCCTGCTCTTCCGGATCGCCTCCGGCTCGATGCTCGGTCCGGACACACCCGTTGCCCTCCAGCTCCTCGAGATCACGCCGGCCCTCGGCGCCCTCGAGGGTGTGCGGATGGAACTCGACGACTGCGCGTTCCCGCTGCTCTCCGAGATCGTCTGCACCGATGATGCCGACACGGCCTTCGGCGACGTCGACGTGGCGATCCTCGTCGGCTCGATGCCCCGCAAGGCGGGTATGGAGCGCGCCGACCTCCTGTCGGCCAACGGTGGCATCTTCAAGCCGCAGGGCCAGGCGCTGGCACGTTCGGCCAAGAAGGACGTCAAGGTCCTCGTGGTCGGCAATCCAGCGAACACCAACTCGCTCATTGCGATGAGCAATGCGGCCGACCTCGATCCCGGTCGGTTCACGGCCATGACCCGCCTCGACCACAACCGGGCGAAGTCGCAGCTGGCGACCCGTCTCGGCGTGTCGGTCAACGAGATCACCAAGATGACGATCTGGGGCAATCACTCGACCACGCAGTACCCCGACCTGTTCCACTGCGAGGTCAACGGAAAGAACGCGTACGAACTCGTCGGCGACCACGACTGGTACGACTCGACCTACATCCCGACGGTCGCCAAGCGTGGCGCCGCGATCATCGACGCCCGTGGTGCTTCGTCGGCTGCGTCGGCTGCGTCTGCCGCCGTCGACCACATCCGTGACTGGTCGCTCGGCACCCCCGAGGGCGACTGGGTGTCGATGTCGATCCCGAGCGACGGCAGCTACGGCGTGCCCGAGGGCATCATCTCGTCGTTCCCGTGCGTCTGCAAGGACGGCAACTACGAGATCGTCCAGGGCCTCGACATCGACGACTACAGCCGAGCCAAGATCGACGAGACGGCCGCCGAACTCGTCAGCGAGCGCGACGCCGTCGCCGAGCTCGGCCTCATCTGACCGCCGTCCTGGCGAGGGCGTCAGCGCTCGACGTTCAGGAGGCCTGACCGGCGAGGTTCAGGCCGATCTCGCCGGCGTCGCCCGATTTGCGCAGCTGCAACTTGTCGCCCTCGATCGTGTAGGCCACCTCACCGTCGAGGACCGCGACCACGGCGTTCTCGAGGGTCGTCTGCGGTTCGGGGCAGGCCATCCGGGTGAGCATCAGCGGCCCGAAGGTGATGGTCGTGTCGGTGATGGTCACCGGTGCGGAACCGGTGTTGCAGCCCGCCTCGACGGCGGCGGTCCCGTCGGTGATCGTGATGGATGCCTCTGCCCCGACCGGAACCGTGGAGACGGCTTCAGTGGCCACCAGCCCGTCGACGACCCAGCGGATTCCTTCGAGCGGCTGGTCGGCTTCTTCGACGAGCGTGATCACCTGGGCGTCGGAGCCGGTGATCGTGAGCGTGTCACCCTCGATGGTGAACGTGGGGTCGCTCGAGATCAACGCCGAGATCCAGGTGTCCTGGGTCATGAGCGCCGGCTCGCACGCCATCATCGTCATC
The DNA here is from genome assembly GCA_031398325.1 of Actinomycetes bacterium. Classification (GTDB taxonomy): domain Bacteria; phylum Actinomycetota; class Acidimicrobiia; order Acidimicrobiales; family Ilumatobacteraceae; genus Sva-07. The sequence continues at coordinate 3,388 of JANNNB010000075.1, read as the reverse complement.
GCCAGAGCGGGCGCGCTGAGCACGTCGCCGTCGGTCGTGTAGGCCCCGAACATCGTGTTGCATCCAGCGTTGACGCTCACCGACCCGTCATCGAAGGAGATGGTGATGAAGCTGTCGGGAACCAGGTCGTATCCGTCGACCTGGGCCGACACGAACGATCGGCCGTCCAAGCTGTCGGAAGGGCTGCCGGAACCGGATGCGGGCACGGTGGCCTCCACGGAGTTGGTCGGTGTCAGGGCGCTCGCGACGGGCGCATCGGCGGACGATGAGTTGTCGCTCGTCGAGTCGGAATCGCTGCCGCAGGCCGCGAGTGCGGTGGCCGCGAGGAGCGGGAGGGCGAGCAGAAGGAGGGGCTTGGACTTCGTCACGTCATTTCGACGTCCGCTGGCTGCCCACTGGTTCCCGATGGTTGATCGAATCATGCGCAAAGCATGTCAGGACGTGACCGATCAGGACGTGACCGTGCGGCAGGCGATGCGCATCATCTGGTCGACGCCCAACTTGAGGTTCTCGTCGCTGATGCGCACGGCGCCGGCGGGGTCGCCCAGCAGGTCGCTGACGGTCATGATCGCCAGCGATTCGATGCCCTTCACGGCAGCGATGGTGTACAGCATCGCCGCCTCCATCTCGACGCCGAGATGGCCGAGTCGGTGCCATCTGGCGAAGGCGCCGTCGTCGGGGTCGTAGAACACGCCCGAGGTGACGACAGATCCGACGTGCACCGTGCCGCTGCCCCCTTCGCGGCTCAGCGCCGCGGCTGTTTCGGCGAGCGTGAACGTGCCGGTGGGAGCGAAGCCGCCCATCTGTGCGTACCGCAGCGCCGACTGGTCGTCGGCCGATGCGGCGATCGCGATCACCGTGTCTCCCATGGCCACCCCTGCCTGTAGACCACCGCACGTGCCGACGCGTACGAGGCGCTGTGCGCCGAGCATCACCAACTCCTCGAAGACGATGCCGGCGCTCGGGCAGCCCATGCCGGTGGATTGCACGCTGATCGGCTTTCCCTCGAACGTGCCGGTGAAACCGAGCATGCCGCGCTCGCCGTTGACCTGCCGGTAACCAGGTTCGAAGAAGCTCTCGGCGATGTACTTCGCCCGCAACGGGTCGCCTGGACACAGGACGTTCGGTGCGTAGTCGCCGGGCTCGGCACGAAGATGGATCGGCATCGACGCGACTCTAGGGCGCCGCTCCTACCTCAGGAATCTGCTACTTCAAGAATTTGCTGGTCGTGTTGTCGGCGAGGATCTTGCCGTTGGTCTGGCACGTGGGGCAGTAGTTGACGGTGTAACCGGAGTAGGACACCGCTCGGATCGTGTCGCCACACACGGGGCATGCCTCGCCCGTCTGCGCGTGGACTGCGCTCGGACGGTCCTTCGACGAGCTCATGTCCGCCCGGGTGCGCTCGTACTCGAGACCCTCCGTGATGCACTGCTGCAGCGCAGCGACCACCTTCTCCGCGCCCGCCGCGCCGAGCTTGCGGGTGTTCGCGAACGGCGAGATCTTCGCCGTGTGGCACACCTCGTTCGCCAGCCGCCGCCCGACCCCGGCGACCATCCGCTGATCCCGAAGAAATCCGTGCACGCGCATCGAGTTCGCCTCGAACAGCGCAGCGAGTTCCGGCGCAGTGATCGTCGCGGCCTCCGGGCCGAGCTTGTCGAGCGGCAGGCTCGTGGCCATCGTCGCGGTGTTCACACACCACACCCCGGCGCGCCGCTCGGAACCCTGCTCGGTGAGCAGCAGTGCATCGGTGTCGATCGAGCCGTCGTCGCGCTCGATCGCCTCGAACGTGAACCGGGCCTGACCGCCTCGGGGCTTGGCGCTCAGTTTGGAGTCGACGAGCAGACGCCCTCCCTGCATCAGGTGGATCACGAATGTCGTCTCGCCGAAGTCGAGCAGGAGGTACTTTCCTCGCCGACCGACGCTGCGCAACGCCTCGCCGTACGCGGTGTCCGGGGCAGGAACGGCGGTCTTGAGGGCAGTGAAGTTGAACGGCGTGAACTTCGTCAACACTCGCCCGCCGAACTCAGCGGTCAACCGCTCGGCATGCGCGTGGATCTCGGGCATCTCCGGCATGGTCGGCTACTCGTAGGTGGTGCGCTCGCGAACGCTGGCGAACACGGTGTCGAGTGCACCGAACACCGGCTGTGACTCCAACAGCTTCTGCTGGTCGCCGAAGAGCAGGATCTGGCCGGAGATGAACGCTTCCTGCGCATTCAACTCCCCGGTCGCCACGGCGACGGCGGTCGACCAATCCTGTTGCATGCGGACATCCTCCGGGTCGGCCGCCCCGGCGCCGAAAGATGCTTCGCCGTCGTTCACCTGGAGGTGATACGTGATGTCGCCCTCGGGGCCGTTGGTGACGACCTGGGTGACGTTGATCTGATGCTGCTCGGCGAGCGAGCGGAGCTGCTCGCTCGCAGCGACCTCCTCCGACAGCGCGTTGATCCAGTCGAGACTGAGATAGCGGATCATGGGTCCGTAGTCTGCCCTACGGTGAGCCTGTTCGAAGATGCCCGACATCCGGACGCGGCGATCGAGGAGTGGGTGTTCGCCGCGTGGACGGCGGACGGATCGCTCGGCCTGGTCTCCGGGCATCGGATCATCGGTCGTGTCGCGTGGTACTGGGCCGGTCTGGCTCGCGCCGGACTGCCGTTCCTCCATGTCACCGATTTCGAGGTTCCGCTCCGCGCCGACCCGTTCATCGTGAAGGGAGAAGGCCTGTGGGCCGAACACCACTGCGTCGCCGCGCTGGAACAGTGGTCGGTCGGCAACGAGGCCTACGCCGCAGCGCTCGACGATCCCGACGACGCCCTCGGACGTGCGTACGGCGAACCGACTCCGATGGCCTTCGATCTCGAGTGGTATGCGTCCGCGCCACCATCGCCGCTCGAGCCTCGCGGCGATCGCATCGCCGTGGAGTTCGGATACGAACAGCGCGGGGTGGTGCACGGCACCATCGAGATGGTCAGCGAGCCGTCCATCGAAGTCGCAGAGATTCCTGCCCGCCGCTGGCATCGCTGGGTCCAGCCGTCCGCCGATGCTTCGTCGCTCGGGCCGCTCGTGCTGCCGGAGGCTCGCGCCCACACCGGTGTGCGAGCACCGTTCGCGTTCCCCGACGGGTCGGTCAGCGACCTCGTGCTCGGCCCAGACGGCTGGAAACGTCGCGTCGCGAGTCGCTGAATCGGTGAGACGGGTCCTCAGGTCGCCGGCAGCGAATCGAGTGACTCGACGGCGTCGTTGAGCGAGCTGAGGAGCATGCCTTCGTAGGCGTCCTCGGGTGCCGAGCGCACGGCCCGGTCGAGGGCGACCGCGTCGTCGCCGACGAGGATGCGCCAGCGCTCGTCACGCACGCCCTGCAGGATGACGGTCGCCGCCTCGGCGGCCGACA
>JANNNB010000046.1:0-36200 GCA_031398325.1 Actinomycetes bacterium | reverse complement strand
ACGGGCGAGACGAACCGTTCCTGCGACTTGTGCGTGGCGAGCCGGCGGACCGTGCGTTGCGTGTCGGGCGTGATCTCGACGAGTCGGACCTCGGTGGGTCGCGTCCGGGGACGGTCGCGCCAGGCCTCCCAGTCGGGGCGCGTCATCCCGTAGATCCAGTCGTCGGAGTTCTCGCCCCCGACCCAGAACGACGATCGGGTGTGCCCCTCGAAGCGCATCCCGACCCGTTCGAGCACCATCGCGGATGCCACGTTGTCGGGGTGGAGCATCCCCTCCACGCGGGTCACCCCGACCGTCTCGAACAGGTACTCGACGAGGGCCGTCGTAGCCTCGGCGGCGTACCCCCGCCCCCATGCTTCGCGCGCGAACGTGTAGCCGATCTCGGCGGTGCGACCCTCCCAGGTCAGATGGACGACGACGTCGCCGAACACGACGGTGTCGTCCCGGTCGGCGACCGTGAGCATCCACCACTCGTCGTTGACCGGGCCGTCCATCGCCGCCATTTCGGCGACCATCTCCGTCGCCTTGTCGATCGGGTAGGGCGGCACCCAGTTCTGGTACTCGGCGACCTCGGGGTCGCTACGGCGCGCCGCGAGCGGTTCCACGTCGTCGGCTCGAACCCGCCGGAGCAGCAGGCGGTCCGTCTGCAACATCACGCACCGCGGACGAGCGCCACGACGCTCGACGTGTCGAGTCCGAACCGGGCGAGAATGTTGGCCGACTTCGGATCGTGCGGGATGAACTTCGTCGGGAGACCGAGTACATCGATGCGCGTGGCGTGGTCGATCGCACAGATCTGATCGGCGACCATCATGCCGATGCCGCCGTCGCGAACCCCGTCCTCGATCGTGATGACGTGCGCATGGCTCGCGGCGTCGGCGATCATCGCCGGATCGAGTGGGGCCACCGAACGCGCATCCCACACGGTCACCTCGATGCCGTCAGCGGCGAGTTCGTCGGCCGCCAACTCCGCGGTCTCGAGCATCTTGCCGATCGCGACGATGCAGGCCGTGGCGCCGTCTGCACCCCGCGCCTTGCGCGCGGTGAGGCCCGAGCCGACCTCGGCTTCGGTGACGTTGCGGGCCGAGCCTCGCGGGTACCGGATGGCGACAGGGCCCGAATCGGCGAGCGCCATCGCGTCGTGCATCATCTGCTCGAGTTCCTGCGCACTCGACGGTGCGAGCACGCGCATGCCTGGCACCTTCGAGAGCAGCGCCATGTCGTAGACGCCGTGGTGGCTGGGTCCGTCGGGGCCTGTCACGCCGGCCCGGTCGAGGCAGAACACGACCGGCAGGCGGTGCAGCGCCACGTCGTAGACGACCTGGTCCCAGGCCCGGTTGAGGAACGTCGAGTAGATCGCGACGACGGGACGCAGCCCGCCCATCGCCATCCCGGCCGCCGCGGTCACGGCGTGCTGTTCGGCGATCCCGACGTCGAAGCACCGATCGGGGAAGCGGTCCTGGAACGGCAACAGGCCGGTCGGCCCCGGCATCGCGGCGGTGATGGCGACGAGGCGCGGGTCGGCTTCGGCCTCCTTGATGATCGCCTCGGCGAACGACTGCGTGTACCCGGTCGCGACCGCCTTGGGGGGTCCGACGAGTGGGTCGAAGACGGGGGCGTCGTGGAGGTGCTTCTCGTCGTCGTCCTCCGCCGGCGGGTACCCGCGGCCCTTCTGGGTGAGGACGTGGACGAGGATCGGGCCGTCGTCGGACAACTCGATCGCGTTGTGCAGCGCATGCTCGAGCTGCTCGGTGTCGTGGCCGTCGAACGGTCCGACGTAGCGCACACCCAACGCCTCGAAGAACGAGGGCGGTTGCAGGAACTCGCGCACTCCGGCCTTGAATGCATCCATCGCCGAACCGGCCTGGTGACCGACGACGGGCAACGACTGCAGGAACTCCTCGAGCCGGCGCTGGCGACGGACGTACACCGGATTGAGTCGGATGTCGGTCAGGGCGTGGGCCAGCTTGTCGGTCACTCGGTCGGGCAGGCTCGGGTGGGTCGCGCGCTCGTCGCGCCCCTGGCTGTTCGCCGACAGGTTCGACACCGTCGGTGCGTACGACCGTCCGTTGTCGTTCAGCACCATGATGACGCGCCGCCCGCCGTGACCGATGTTGTTGAGCGCCTCGTACGCCATGCCGCCCGTCAGGGAGCCGTCGCCGATCACGGCCACGATGTGGCGGTGAGGGTCGACACCCAGATCGCGGGCGACAGCCATGCCGTACGCGTACGACAGCGACGTCGAGGCGTGGCTGTTCTCCACGTAGTCGTGCATCGACTCCTCGCGGCAGGGATACCCGGAGAGTCCGTTCGCCTGACGGAGTTGCTGGAACTGGGCCTGGCGGCCTGTGACGATCTTGTGCACGTACGCCTGATGTCCCGTGTCCCACAGGATCGCGTCGGTGGGTGAGTCGAAGACCCGATGCAGTGCAAGCGTCAGCTCCACAGCGCCGAGGTTCGAGCCGAGGTGGCCCGCGTTGTCAGAAACGGCGGCGACGATGAAGTCGCGTATCTCACCGGCGAGTTCGTCGAGTTCTTCGTACGACAGATCGCTCAGGTCCGATGGCTGGTTGACCCGCTCCAAGTACATGCACCTGCGACGATATCTCGCACGGTGCGACCTGGGGATGCGCAGCCTCCTACGGTGACCCGGATGAGCCAATCAGACCTGCCGGGCGACGACATCGCCATTCCCGATCGTTCGCCGTTCGACCTGTCCGGACGCGTCGCGTTGATCACCGGTGGCAACAGCGGGATCGGGCTCGGGATGGCCGAGGGCCTTGCGCAGCACGGCGCCGCTGTCGCCATCTGGGGGACGAACGCGGACAAGAACGACGCGGCGGTCGATCGGCTCTCCCGGTTCGACGTCGAGGTGTTGTCGATCGTGTGTGACGTGAGCGACGAGGCAGCCGTGGTGGCCTCGATGGCCGACACCGTCGCCGAACTCGGCCGGATCGACTCGGTGTTCGTCAACGCCGGCGTCGGTTCGAAGGCGCCGAGCTTCGTCGACATGTCCTCCGACGAATGGCGGCGGGTGATGGGCGTGAACCTCGATGGCGCCTTCTTCACAGCTCGCGAGGCGACCCGTCACATGGTCGAGCGGCACGCCAACGGCGACGAGTCCGGCGGATCGATCGTGTTCACGACGTCGGGATCGGCCTTCTACGGGCAGCAGAACGGGCAGAACTACGGTGCCTCCAAGGCGGGTGTCAACTCGATGATGAAGGCCATCGCGGTACAGCATGCGCGCCACGGGATCCGCTGCAATTCGATCCTGCCGGGTTGGATCGAGAGTGACATGACCGCCGGTGCGTTCGGCTGGGAGAAGTTCGTGAGCAACGTGCTGCCGCGGGTGCCCCTCCGGCGCTGGGGTTCACCGAAGGACTTCGCCGGCTTGGCCGTGTACTTCGCCAGTTCCGCCTCGAGCTACCACACCGGCGACATCGTCACGATCGACGGCGGGTACCACTCGTTCTGAACCGACCTGGTCCCTCCGGGGTCGGGTCCGGAAGGGGCCAGGTTTGCAGGACGGGGTCAGTGGCGTCGATAGACGGTGACGTGGTGCGAGCTGTCGTCGGTGAACGGCCGGCCCGACATGTCAGCCCAACGAGATTCGACCGTGAAGCCGGCGCCGGCCGCCATTGCGTCGAGCTGCTCGGCGGTCGCCCACCGGATCGACCACGGGCGGAGTCGTATCCCTCCGGCCTCGGTGATCTCGACGAACTGGCCGCTCGCCGTCTGGCTGTCGGCTCGATGGTCGGACACCGACAGCACGACATGGTCGACGGCCATGGAACGCACGGTGACGGCGGGTCCGCCGATGACGTCCTGATCCGGGATGAACGCCTCGACGACGAACGCACCGCCCGGCCGGAGCCGCTCCGAAACGGCGACGAAGCAGGCCCGCTGGCGCTCCTCGGTCAGGAGGTTGAAGATCGTGTTGTACGCCACGAACGCGAGGTCGAACGGGCCAGGCGGGAGGTCGTCGACCATGTCTCCGACGACGATGCGCACGAGTCCGGTCGGGTCACGTGCGGTGAGGTGAGCGAGCATCGCCGTGCTCGCGTCGACGCCGGTGACCCGTAGCCCGGCGTGTGCCAGCGGAACCGCCAATCGCCCGGTGCCGGCACCGAGTTCGAGCACGCGGCCCGCCGCCCCTGCGAGGTCGACGATCGTCCCGACCGTGACCTCGACGTCGGTGATGCCGGCGTACCAGTCGTCGTAGACGTCGGCGAAGCCCTCGCCGTAGGACTCGGCGTCGTACCCACGCATGCGGCGCAGGCTACGGGCAGGCAGGCTTCCGGCACGGAGGGATAGCCTCGACACGGTGACGGAACACGCGCTCACCTACCTCGATCACGCCGCGTCGGCGCCCATGCGGCCCGAGGCGATCGAGGCGATGATGCCGTTCCTCGCGGGCTCGTTCGCCAACCCGTCCGGATCACACCGATTCGCGCGTCGCGCTCGCCGTGCGATCGACGAGGCGCGCGACGCGGTGGCGGCCGTCGTCGGCTCGCGACCGGGCGAGGTCGTCTTCACCGGTTGCGGTACCGAGAGCGACAACATGGCGATCTCCGGTGCGATCAGCCGTCGGGGCGGTGTCGCCGTGTGCCCCGCCGCCGAACACCACGCGGTGCTCGAAGTCGTCGAGCATCTCGGTGGCGTCGTCGTCGGTGTCGATGCGTCGGGCAGTGTCGATCTCCCCGAACTCGCCGACGTGCTCGCGTCGACCGCTGACGTGTCGATCGTGAGCGTCATGGCGGTCAACAACGAGGTCGGAACGATCACCGACATCGCCGAGGTCGCGAAGATCGTCCGCCGCCTGGCCCCCGATGTGCTGCTCCACACCGACGCCGTGCAGGCGGCGTGCTGGATCGACCTGCGAGAGGTCACCCCGCACGTCGACTTGATGTCGCTGAGCGCGCACAAGTTCGGTGGCCCGAAGGGCGTGGGGATCCTGATCGAACGCGGCGGCCCGAAGATCGACGCGCTGATCATGGGTGGCGGTCAGGAACGCGGTCGGCGCAGCGGCACCCAGAACACGGCCGGCATCGCGGCGACCGCGGTGGCGCTCACACTGACCGACCTCGAGCGCGACAGCGAGGCGATCCGGCTCGCCGGGCTCCGCGACCGGCTGGTGACGGGTCTCCAGAGCCAGCTCGACGGCGTGATCGAGACGGTGCCGGGCGATCGCAAGGTGGCGGGTTCGGCCCATGTGTGCATCGCGGACGTCGAGTCCGAAGCATTGCTGTTCCTGCTCGACGAGGCCGACGTGTGCGCCTCGGCTGCCTCGGCCTGCGCCAGCGGGGCCATGGAACCGTCCCACGTGCTCGCCGCGATGGGCGTCGAACGATCGGTCGCGATGGGTGCGCTGCGGCTGTCGCTCGGCCACACCACCACCGACGCCGACGTCGACCGGGCGACCGAGGTCATCGTCGCGTCCGTCCAGCGACTGCGTCGCTGACGTGTCACGCCGTCTGCGGGTCATGTGCGCGATGAGCGGCGGGGTCGACTCCTCGGTCACGGCACTCCTGCTCAAGGACGCCGGCCACGAGGTCGTCGGCGTGACGATGAAGCTCTGGGGTGGCGACAGCGACACGGGTTGTTGCTCGGTCAGCGACGTCGACGACGCCCGCCGGGTCGCCCAGCAGCTCGACATCGACCACCTCGTCTTCAACTTCGGCGCCGAATTCGAGGCCAACGTCGTCGAGCCGTACGTGGCGGCCCACGTCGACGGGACCACCCCGAATCCGTGCATCGAGTGCAACCGGTCGGTCAAGTTCGCCCGCCTCGCTGAACGTGCGGACCTGCTCGGCTTCGACGCCATCGCCACCGGCCACCATGCGCGGGTGGGTTCGACGACCGATGGCCGGTTCACCATCGAACGAGGCGCCGACCGGGCGAAGGATCAGAGCTATGTCGTGCACATGCTCGATCAGGCCCAGCTCGCCAGGACGATGTTCCCGGTCGGCACCCTCCAGAAGTCCGAGGTTCGCGCGTTGGCGACGCGCATCAACCTGCGCACCGCCGACAAGCCCGACAGCCAGGACGTGTGCTTCATCATGTCGACCAACGGCGGTCGCACGACGTTCCTCGGCGACCGGATCCCGTTCCACCGGGCTTCGGTGGTCGACACGTCAGGTGCCCGACTCGGCGAGGTCGAAGCGATCGAACTCGTCACGATCGGCCAGCGCAAGGGAATCGGCCTACCCGGTGGTGGACCGAAGCGCTACGTCGTCGACGTCGACCTGGCGTCGCGCGTCGTGACCGTCGGCGACCATGTCGACATGCTTCGGCCGAGCCTCGACGTCGGTGCGATGACGTGGGTCGACGAGCCGGTGCGCGGCGAGGTGCTCGTGCAGTCGAGCGCCCACGGCGACCCGCGCGGCGCGACCGTCAGCGACGTCGACGACCACCTGGAGGTGGTGTGGCACGATCCCCAACGACGTGTCGCACCCGGCCAGAGCGTGGTGCTCTACGACCTCACCGACACACGGGTGCTGGGCGGCGGCATCGCCCGCTGATCGTCAGCCGACGGGCAGGCCACGGCGCGACGCTGCGGCGAGGGCGACGCCCGGTCGGCTGGGAGCGATGAGGAAGCCGGTGAGGTGGATCGCGCGCCCGTTCGGTTCCTTCGGTGTGAACGCCAGCACCACCGTGATCGACTGCGTCAGCTGGACCTCGAGTGCGTAGCCGCTGGCCGGACCGGTGAGATCGGCCGCGTCGGTGTCGCTCGGGGCGAGATGGATGCTCGCCACCTGCGCGGTCCGCATCGACATGGTGTCGGCGAGGACCACCGGGTCGTGCACCACGACGCCGGCCGGCACGAACACCAGCCAGCGCAGGGCGAGGCGATGCCATCGGGGGCCGAGCAGGACGATGCCGGCAATCGCAACGAGCGTGATCGGCACGCCGGCGACCCACGACCGGGCGGCGAGCAGGAGCGGCCCGGCCACGACGCACCCTGACCAGATCAGCCACGTGACCACCGCGGCAACGGCGACAGCGGCGGGCGGTCGCAACGGGAACCGCTCCTCGTCGCCGTATGCGCTCGCTTGGACGAACGAACGACCGAACTCGGCGGCGAAGACCGCGACGATGGCCACCGCCACCGTGGCACCGAGTGCGAGGAGACTCACCGCGTCGGCACCACCGAGCCCGGCTGCGATCGCGACTCCGGCCGCCACCGGCACGCCCACCCGCACGATCGTGAGGGTGCGGACCGATGCGATGACGAGCGACAGCATGATCACGGTCCAGCCCACCCAACTGCCGATGCCAACGGTCCACCGCACAGCATCGCTGCGCCCGTCGATCGCCTGCTCGACCGCACTGCCGCCGACGACCGCGACCAGGAGCCATGCGAGCCGCGCGATCCACGGGAGCCATCGAGACAGGAACGCCATGGCGACAGGTTGGCACGCGATTCGGCAGGAACCTTGGGTCCGTGGAACGATGAGCAATTCATGATCGCACTGGCTGAGCCATACCGCTTCGGCGACGGCGCCTCGATCGGTATCGGCAGCCTGCCGCACCGGGACACCGATGCTGCCGCCGCGTTCGCGATCGGAGAGTTCGACATCGCGACCATCCCGTCTCTACCGCGACTGTCGACGCGTGAGGGCATGATCGAGCAGGCGAACGAGCCGCTCGACGGTCCCGGTTTCGCCTCCCTGCGTACCTTCCTCGACCTGTCGCAGAAGGTGAGCCTCGACGGTTCGCCGGTCAAGTGGCAGTTCGTCGGGCCGGTGACCCTCGGCATCGAACTGGTGAATTCTGGCGTCGAGGTCGCCGCTGCGTTCGAGAAGGCCACCACCACCGTGCGTTCGAAGCTCGCCGAGATCAGTGCCCTGGTGACCCAGGCGCTGCCCAACTCGCCGCAGTTGGTCGTGCTCGACGAGCCGTGGTTCTCCGACCTGATGTCGCCCGGCTTTCCGATCGCCCCCGACGAGGCCGTCGACTTCCTCTCGAGTGCCATGGCGGCACTGCCCACGTCGAGCGTCGTCGGGGTGCACTGCTGCGCGCCGTGCGACATCGCCATGCTGCTCGCCTCCGGCCCGAACGTCATATCGGTCCCGGTGTCGGCAGAGCTCGTCGACTGGGCCGGCTACATCAGCCGGTTCCTCGACGACGGCGGGACCGTGGCCTGGGGCGTGATCCCGACCGAGGGGCCGATCCCGACGACGGCGGACCGCAACTGGCGTGCGCTGAGCGACGTGTGGTGTTCGCTCGTCCAACTCGGGTGCGATCCGATCCTGTTGCGTCAGCAGAGCCTCGTCTCGCCGGCGTGCGGCCTCGCCGGCCACTCCGCTGCGGTGGCACGTCGCATAGCTCGACTGACGTCCGACGTCGGCCGAAGGGTCAAGGACCAGTCCGCTGCCACACGCCTCTCGCTCGGCGCGTGACCGAGAGCTCCGGGCTCCCACAGGCTCCCCGGGTGAGCATCGAGGAGCGCATCGAGGCGCTGCGGGCACAGGTCGCATACCACAACGAGCGGTATCACACGCTCGACGAACCCGAGATCAGTGACGCCGACTACGACGCGCTCGCCCGTGAGCTGAGGACTCTCGAGGCCGACCATCCCGAGCTCGCCGACGAATCGTCACCGGCGGGCCAGGTCGGTGGAGCGATCAGCGCGACGTTCGACCCGGTGACCCATCGGGTGCCGATGATGAGCCTCGACAACGCCATGAACGGCGACGAGCTGCGGGCCTGGGCCGACCGTGTGGCACGCGGTCTGGGGGCCGCCGAGCCTCCCGAGGGCGCGGCGCCGACCTACGTGTGCGAGCTCAAGTTCGATGGGCTGGCCATCAGCCTGCGCTACGAGAACGGGGTGTTCGTCCAAGCTGCGACGCGCGGCGACGGACGGGTGGGGGAGGACGTCACCGCCAACGTGGCGACGATCGACGACGTCCCGAAGGCACTGCCGACCGGCGCGCCAGAGGTCCTGGAGGTTCGGGGCGAGGTGTACATGACTCGCTCGAGCTTCGATCGGCTCAACGAGCGGGCGCGCGAGGCGGGGGAGAAGGCGTTCGTCAACCCCCGCAACTCGGCGGCGGGCAGCCTGCGGCAGAAGGATCCGGCGGTCACGGCGAGCCGTGCACTGTCGTTCTGGAGTTACCAGCTCGGCGAGGTCGTCGGCGGGCCGGAGTTCACGGGGCACGTCGAGATGCTCGAGTTCGTTCGAACGCTCGGGTTTCCGGTCAACGACCATCTGACGACGTTCGACACCACCGACGCGGTGGCCGCACACTGCCTCCACTGGCAGACGCATCGACACGATCTCGACTACGAGATCGACGGGATCGTCGTGAAACTCGACGATCTTGCGCAACGCGAGCGGCTCGGCGTGACGTCGCGGGCCCCCCGCTGGGCGATCGCCTACAAGTTCCCGCCGGAGGAGCAGACCACCCGTTTGATCGACATCCAGATCTCGGTCGGCCGCACCGGGCGGGCCACACCGTTCGCCGTGCTCGAGCCCGTGTTCGTCGGCGGTTCGACGGTCGCGATGGCGACGTTGCACAACCAGGACCAGGTGGCCCTGAAGGACGTGCGGCCCGGCGACACCGTCGTGGTTCGCAAGGCCGGCGACGTCATACCGGAGGTGGTCGGGCCGGTGCTCTCACTGCGGCCCGACGACAGCGTGCCGTGGACGTTCCCGGTCGACTGCCCCCGCTGTGGGAACCCGCTGGTGCGACCGGAGGGAGAGGCCGACACCCGCTGCGTCGCGCCGGACTGTCCTGCCCAGCGCGACCAGAGGATCGCGTATTTCGCGTCACGCGGTGGCATGGACATCGAAGGTCTCGGCGAGCAGATGGTCGAGAAGCTGACCGGAGCCGGCCTGATCCGCGATTCCGCCGATCTGTACTCGCTGACGGTGGAGCAGCTCACCGGGCTCGACCGGGTCGGGCCGACCAGCGCGCAGAACCTCGTGGCGGCGATCGACGGGTCGCGGGCCCGGCCGCTCCAGCGGTTCATGACCGCGCTCGGGGTGCGCCATCTCGGCCCAGCGGCCTCGCTCGCACTCGCCAAGCAGTTCGGGACGCTCGACGAGGTGATGTCCAAGTCGGCGGAGGAACTGGCTGCGGTCGAAGGTGTCGGATCGGTGATCGCCAACACGATCGTCGCTTGGTTCGGCGTCGACGTGAATCGCGAGTACATCGAACGCTTCCGCGCCGCCGGCGTGAACTTCGGCGAGCTCGACTCCTGGCTGGCGCCGCCAACGAGCGAACTGCCTGACCAGACCCTCGAGGGCAAGGCCGTCGTCGTCACCGGCACGCTGTCGGGGTACAGCCGGGACGAAGCTGCTGATGCGATCACCTCGCGCGGCGGCAAGAGCCCTGGCAGCGTGAGCGCCAAGACGTTCGCCGTGGTCGTCGGTGACGCTCCCGGCGCGAGCAAGGTCACCAAGGCCGAGGCGCTCGGCGTTCCGATGCTCGACGAGGAGGGCTTCGAACACCTCCTCGCCACCGGCGAACTTCCGGACGGACCCTGACGTCGGTCAACGGGTGGCGTCGGCGAGACGGGCGTGGAGGCGGTCGCGGAGTTCTTCGGGCTCGTACTCGGTCCAGGTGCGCTCCTGACGTCGCTTGACGACGACGACGCCGACCGCGGCTGCGCCCAACAACCCGGCGAGTCCCAACCATTTCAGCCAACGCATCGGCCGTACAGTACGCGCCGTGGACTCCACGCACGCCAGCACCGTGAACACGATCAGCCTCGCCGAAGCGGCATCGATCACCCGCAGCGGCGACATCTGGCTGTTCACCGGCCGCAAACTCGCCGACCGGGCGATCCGGGCGGCCACGAACAGCCCGGTCAACCACGTGGCGATGGTGCTGGCGATCGACGATCTGCCGCCGTTGCTCTGGCACGCCGAACTCGGCCGGTCGATGATCGATGTCTGGACGGGCGAACCACAGCGCGGCGCCCAACTCCACCGGCTCATGGAGGCGGCTGACACGTGGGTCAACCGATACGGCCAGCGCGCGTACTTCCGCCAGCTCGACCCGGACGTGACGACGTCGATGGAGAATGCGGCGCTCGGCGTGGTGCAGGAGATGAGCGGCCGCCGCTTTCCGACCACGCTCGGCCTCGTCGGTCACTGGCTGAAAGGACGGGCTGGTCGTGCCGTGTCGCGAGAGGACATCTATTGCGCCGAACTCGTGGCGCTCACCTATCAGCGGATGGGGCTGCTGGACGACGAGCGGCCCGTGAACTGGTACGACCCCGGCAAGTTCTGGAGCGGGGATCGACTCGAACTGTCGGGAGGGTCGGTGCTCGGTCCCGAGATCGCCGTCGACGTCCCGGTCAGATGACGTTGAACGTCCACCGGTAGCTGCGGGCGGTGTCCTCGCCGTCGGAGGTCTTCCAGAAGATGACCCTGGCTTCGTGCAGACCCTCGGTGAACGTCTCGATCACGGCACCCTCGGTCGGCTGGAACGAGAGCACCGCATTGCCCGGGTCGAACACCGCATTGGGTGGGAGTTCGATCATCTCGCCGGGTTCGACGTCGATCTGGCCGAGCAGCGTGATCGGCAACTCGATCCCGTCGATGAACAGCCGGCCCTCGTAGCCGTACTCGAAGTCGACGACCACGCCCTCCTGTTGCAGGACCTGCACGGCGTTCTCGACGGGGGAGACCGATTCGATCGTCGTGGGCCGCTCGACGCCGTCGTCGCCGGTGAGCGCGTTGGTCATGCCCCACACGATGAGAACGCCACCGCACGCGATGACGAGGCTGGCGATGAGCAGACCGGGATCGAGACGCCGCCGACGCGGTGCCGGCGGGGCCTCGCTCGGCCCCGCGCTCGGCAATTCGGGGTCGTGGACGATCGTCACGCCTCCATGATGCCGGAACGAGACCTGCCCACAACCGCGCGCGGCCATCAGATAGCGTTTCCCAACCGTGGTAGACGGCACACCAGAGCCCCAGGCACTCGACGACGCGCAGCCCGCCGAGGCGGCAGAGGCAGCCGATGGGCTCGTCGGGCGAACCCTCGCGGAGCGGTATCGGATCGAGACGGTGGTCTCGGCGGGCGCCTACACGATCATTGCGGTCGCACTCGACCAGACGAACCACCAGCCCGTCACGTTGAAGATCGTGCGACCCGAGCTCGTCGACCGCCCTGGATTCGCCGAGGACTTCGTCCGTCATTGCGAGGCGGGTGCGGCGTTGACGCACCCCAACATCGCGAACGTTCTGGATTGGGGGCCGGTCGAAACGGCCGATCTCCGATCGACATGGTTCTGGACCGTCGAATACCTGGCCGGCGGCAGCCTTCGAGACCTCCTCGACCGGGGGCGAACCCTCGAACCGTCGCAGGCGCTCGTGGTGGGCCTCGAGGCGTGCCGTGCGCTCGACCTCGCGCATCAGCGGGGGATCGTGCACACCGAGATCACCCCGTCGAAGCTCGTCTTCGGTGACGATCGCCGTCTGCGTGTCGTCGACTTCGGGCTCGCCGAGCTGCTCGGTGCGGAGGCGTGGGACAACCCGGCCAACGTGCCGACCCATGTGGCGCGCTACGCGTCGCCGGAGCAGGCACTCGGGATGGACGTCGATGCGAAGACCGACGTGTATGCCCTCTCGTTGTCGCTCATCGAAGCCGTGACCGGTTCGGTGCCGTTCGCCGGTGACTCCACCATGTCGACGCTCGCAGGCCGCGTCGGCAAGCTGATGCCGGTCTCGGCGGACCTCGGCTCGCTCGCCGCAGTGCTCGAACGCGCGGGCCGTCCCGACAGCGAGGACCGCTCGACGGCCGCCGAGTTCGGGCGCGGGCTCGTGCAATCGGCGGCGACCCTGCCGCGTCCCGAACCGATCCCGCTGATCGCCACCGGACTCTTCACAGCGGTTCCCGCCCGTCAACCCGAGGATCCGACCGGTGGCCACGATCGCCCGGCCATCGTTCCGGCCGAGCCGACTCCTGTGGTTCCGCTCGATCCGTCCGAGCCCGTCGAGCCGCTCATCGTGATGACCGACATCGCCGACGACCCTGCCCATGCGCCGGCCATCGTGCAGCCCGAGCCGACTCGCGAGATGGTCATCGGGGCGACCGAGCAGATGCCGGTGTCGTCACCTCCCGTCATCGGTGACCCGGCGACGACCGCCATTCCGACGACTGCCATCCCGACCGCACCCGCGCCCGCAGGAGGCATCCCGTCCACGGTCGTGTTCGACGACGAGCAACCCAAGGGTCGCAAGCTCAAGGTCGCGATCGGTGTCGTCCTGTTCCTGGCCGCCATCGGTGCGCTCGCAGTGGCAGGTTGGGCCCTCGTGCGCACGAAGTCGTACACGGTCCCCGACCTGGTCGGCATCCAGGAAGAGGTCGCGCTCAACGAGGTCTCGGGCAACGACTGGACGGTCGAACGCGAGATCGAACGCAGCGACGAGTTCCCCGACCCCGGCACCGTCATCCGTACCGTGCCGAATGCCGGCGTCCAGCTCGACGAGGGTGAGACGTTCATCCTCTACGTCAGCGAGGGCCCGAAGCTGCGCGTGCTGCCCGACGTCACCGGGTTGGCACTCGCCGATGCGCAAGCCGCATTGACCGAACTCCGGCTCGTCCCCGTCGAGGGGGCGCCGGTCTATTCGGAAGATGTCCCGGCAGGTTCGGTGGTCAGCTGGACCGTGCAGGACGACGCTGCCCTCGTTGCCGGCGACGAGGTGCTGCCGGACACCGCCATCGTGCTCGTGCTGTCCCAGGGTCCGGCGCCGCGGCCTGCACCCGATCTCACGAACATGACACTCGAGGAAGCGACGGCCGCGACCGCCGCCGTCCAGCTGGTGGTCGTCGAGGGCGAGCAGCTGTTCAGCAACGACGTCGAGGTCGGCCGGGTCATCACCCAGACGCCCGCCGTGGCAACCCCGATCGAGCGCGGCGGGACGGTGACGGTGCAGTTGTCGAAGGGGCCCGATCTGGTGCCGTTCCCCGACCTGACGGGCCAGGTGTACGCCGACGCGCAGACGACGCTCGCCGGCGCCGGGTACGCGGTGAACAGCCTGCTCGGCACGACGGAAGGCACGTTCGTGTCGGCGTCGATCAACGGTGAACCGGTCGAACCGGGTGCAACGTTCCTGCGTGGCACCGCCGTCGACCTGGTCTTCCTGTAGCGAGCCGGCGGCCCGGCGCCCCGGTGGAATCGACGCGACGGGCTGCGGATCACTACGGTTCGGTCCTCTTGTCCGGCACCGTCGCCGGGCAGCTTGATCGAAGGGAACCACGATGACCTCACTCGATGGCCGAGTCGCGATCATCACCGGTGCCGGACGCGGCATCGGGCGCGAACACGCACTGTTCTTCGCCGCAGAGGGGGCCCGCATCGTCGTCAACGATCTCGGTGGTTCCAACGACGGTTCAGGTGAAGATCAGACGCCCGCCGAAGAGGTCGTGGCCGAGATCCAGGCACTCGGCGGCGAGGCCATCGTCAACACCGACAATGTCGCCGACTGGGAGGGCGCTCAGCGCCTCGTCAACTCGGCGATCGAGGCGTTCGGCGATCTCGACATCCTCGTGAACAACGCCGGCATCCTGCGCGACCGGGTGCTCGTCAACATGACCGAGTCCGAGTGGGACGCCGTCATCGCCGTCCACCTCAAGGGCCACTTCGCCCCGAGTCGCTGGGCCGCCGCCTACTGGCGCGAGGAGCACAAGGCCGGCCGCGGCAAGCGCCGCAACATGGTCCACACGTCGAGCACGTCGGGTCTCTTCTCGAACCCCGGCCAGGCCAACTACGGCGCCGCCAAGAGCGGTATCGCCACGTTCAGCCAGATCGCGGCGAAGGAGTTGACCCGCTACGACGTGATCAGCAACTGCATCGCCCCCGGCGCCCGCACCCGCTTGACGCTGGCGACGCCCGGCCTCGAGAACATCATGGCGCCGCGCGAAGGAGCGTTCGACGAATGGGATCCGGCCAACATCTCACCGCTCGTGGCGTACCTCGCGACGGCCGACTGCCCGTTCACCGGCGAGACGTTCTTCGTGCAGGGCGGCGTCGTCAAGCGGGTGCAGTCGTGGGAGATGGCAGAGACGGTCGAGCAGCAGTCGAAGTGGACCGTCGCCGAGCTCGCTGACGCGCTCGGCCCACTCGCGCCGAGCTGACGTCGGCCGCTCGGTTGGTGCGCGGTGCCTGACCCCGCGCACCAACTGGTGACGACTATTCGGTGATTGCCTTGATCTCGGCGGCGATCTTGTCGGTCACTTCGGTCTGCGGCACGGCGGTGCCCATCGCCATGATCTTCATCATGTCGCCCTGCACCTTGATCTTGCCGGTCATGAACGCCTGCATCGTCACCGCTTGATCCTGGTCGACGAACAGGGCCTTCGCCGTGACGTAGTCGGTGGTGATCGTGGCGTCAGGGGAATCGAGTTCGCCCATCTCCATCGCCATCGAACCCGACGACGTGTCGAGATAGCTGCGCACTTCACCGTCGCCGAACGGCACGTCGGTGACGATCTGGTTGAGGCGAATGATCGCCGTGACTTCCGGGACCTGATCGGCGTACTTCTCGCGAATCGCCTTTGCTTCGGTCATCCACTCATCTGACAGGAACGGGTACGTCATAGTGAGTCGGACTGTAGATCAGAGGTCGACGTCGAAGCTGCTCGTGGTGACCGAGTCGAGGAATGCCGTGTCGAGGTCGAACCCGAGGCCGGGCGTCGTCGGCACGGTGACGTGGCCGTCGGTGATCGTGATCGGGTCGGTGACGATGTCCTGGGCGTAGAACCGGGTCGACGCGCTGATGTCGCCAGGCAGGGTGAAGCCTGGCAGCGCAGCGAGAGCGGCGTTCGCCGCCCTGCCGATGCCGGTCTCGAGCATCCCGCCGCACCAGACCGGGATCCCCTTGGCGAGACAGAGGTCGTGGATGCGCACTGCCTCCAGGTAACCGCCGACGCGCCCCGGCTTGATGTTGGCGATCTCGCACGCTCCGAGCTCGATCGCGTCAGCGGTCCCGCTCGCGGACACCAGCGACTCGTCGAGACAGATCGGCGTCTCGACCTCGGCGGCGAGCCGAGCGTGGCCGACGATGTCATCCTCGGGCAGCGGCTGCTCGATGAGCAGCAGGTCGTACTCGTCGAGGCGGCGGAGGTGCGCTCCGTCGGTGCGACGGTAGGCGGTGTTGGCATCGACCTGGAAGGGGGTGTCGGGGCCGATGAGGTCTCTCACGGCGGCGACCTGGTCGATGTCGGAGCCCGGTTCGATCTTCAGCTTGATGCGTACGTAGCCGTCGTCGACGTAGCCCTGCACGGTCGACAGCAGCGCGTCGGTCGAATCGTGGATTCCGACGCTCACGCCGCTCGGAATGTGCGTGGCCGTCGCCCCGAGGAACGCCGCGAACGACGTCTGTTCGGCTCGCAGCTGTGCGTCGAGCACGGCCATCTCCAACGCCGCTTTGGCCATCGGGTGGCCGTGGAGCTTGGCGAGGCGGGAGGCGACGTCGGCCGCCTCGAGCGGGCCGCCGGCGAGCAGCCGCGGGAGAAGGTGATGAACGATGACGTGTTGCGCGCCGTCGACGTATTCGGGTGAGTAGCTCGGCTCGCTCAGCGCGACGCACTCTCCCCAGCCCTGCGTCTCGACGCCGTCCTGGTCGCGCAGGCCGACCCTAACGAGCAGGATGTCGCGCTCGGTCTGGCTGCCGAAGCTCGTCCGGAACGGGGCGACGAGTGGCATCGAGATCCGCCGTAACTCGACCCGCTCGATCGTCCACGATGAGCCTGCGCGTGCGGTCATGGAGCCGATCCGAGCACATATTCGCCAGCCGGTGTGAATCCGGCGATCGGACGTCCAGCGTCGAGCGCGGCGGTCAGCGCAGCTCGCGTCGACGATCGCCAGCTCGCGACCGATGCCGGATCGGTCCGCCGGAGCTCGACGACGTCGTCCGGGGTCGGCACGAGATCGATCGGTCCGGCCGCTCCCGCACCGTCACGAGGTGCGTCGAGGAGCGGACGATCCACGTCCCACGCCACGACCAGCCGGTCGGAATCGTCGCCACGGTTGATGGCGTCGGACATCTCGCCGTAGAACGAGGGCAGGTACGCGCACACGTCAGCGCCGAGTACGGCGATGTTGAACCAGGCGTTGCGGCGCACAAGGGGGTCGAACGTCCACACGATCCAGCCGATGCCCTTCTGCTGCGCCCACTGCCGTTGGTGGAGCTTCAGCGCTCGTCCGAGACCCGTGCCGCGCGCCGACGGCAGGAGGCCGGTCACGTGGCTGTGCAGGGCTGGGTGCGTGCGGCCCTCGCCGATGTCGTGACGGGCGAGGAACCCGAACGATGCGCCGACGGCGCGTCCCGGCGAGTTCGGATCTGAGTCCGAAACCTCCCGGGCGAGGCTGACGTACCCGCCGCCGTGGGCGACCGCGACGAGCAGTTCGACGCTCACGACAGGGTTCGCGCTGCCCCACACCTCACCGAAGACGGCGACCACCTCGGACATCTCACCGGCGGTGGACACCAGCTCGATCGAGGTCCGGCCGCGATCGACGTCAGGTGGCGGGCACATGCGCCGGGTACGTCCCTCGTTCCATCCGGTAGACCTCCCGCACGGCGAGCGCCTGGCGGATCTCGGGGCCGACATCCTCTGCGAACTCGTTGCGGTAGATGTCGTCGGTCGACAGCACGACGGTGAAGTACATGCCGGCGAACGCACCGAGGAACACCGACACCCTGATGAGCGCCTCCGTCAGCACCAGCGTCCTCCCGCTCAGCTCGAACTCGAGGAGCACGTTCACGTCGTTCGGAACGGTGATCCCGGTCCAACTCGCCACCACATCGCCGGGGATCGCGAGCACCCCGAACACGATGAAGAACCCGGTGAGGACCGCGACCACGAGCGTGATCTGGAGCGCCTGCCCGAAGATCACGATCAGGCCGATGTTGAGCCGCTGTCGCATGCCCAACGGGTCGGAGACGGTGTCGCTCGCGGGCAATTCGACCGCCGTTGCAGGAGTGTCCGCCAGGTAGCCGGCGATCTCGTCCCAGGTCGTGAACCGGTTCTCCTGGCGGATGTAGCCCGGCACCCGGGTGAGCACGAAGGTGGCGCCGAGGCCGAAGAAGATGACGATGACCAGCAGGTACGGAATCCCGTCGAGGGTTCCTGCGACCTGCCACACCTCGCCGTTGATGAACAGGAAGGTCGTGAACAGCAGCAGCAGGGGCAGCGCCCGGGCCACGAGCGGGCCGAGACCGGTGAGCTGGCCCTGGCCTCGACGGGCGCCCCAGCGGAGCATCGGCCCGATGCCGTACGACGACCAGACGTAGATCGCGGCGAGCAGCGCGACGCCGAGCAGCAACGTCTGCAGGGCATCGAAGAACTGCCCGAACGCCAGCACCGGGATGGCGGGTCCGATGAGGAACAGCGCGAGCTCGCCCCGGTCGATCTGCTGCGGGCGAGCGAACAGGCGGCGGTGCTGGACACGGTTCGACACGACCCAGGTGAGGAGCAGCGCGGCGACCACGAAGACCGCGGCGAGAAGGTTCTGGGCCAACGACCAGTTCGCCAGATCGAGCGCGTTGAGACCGAGGAGCAGGTAGGCGCCGACCAGCAGCGGCAGCGCCCGATTCCATGCTCCGTGGAAGGCCTCGTCGTTCGTGCGCTCGATGAAGTGGGGCAGGCCGCGCAGGATGAACCATCGCTCGATCTCGACGAGGGTGTCGACTTGGCCCGCATCCACCGGCCAGAACGTAGTGGAGTCCGCATCCGCCGTGATCGAAGCGCCCGCCCGGCGGAGTGAACGGTTCGTCAAACCTCGTGGAACTCGCGCCTCCGAGGCGATAGGCAATAGTTCCTATGGCTCGCATCCTGGTCACCGAAGAAATCGCCGACGGGGGCCTCGACCGCCTCCGTGCCGCCGGCCACGACGTCGACATCCGTCTCGACGTGTCCGCCGAGGAGCTCCCGGCGGTGATCGCAGGTGCGCACGCCTTGATCATTCGCTCCGCCACGAACGTGACCGACGAGGTCCTCGCTGCCGCGTCCGACCTGATGGTGGTCGGCCGGGCCGGGATCGGACTCGACAACGTCGACGTCGCCGCCGCCACCAAGCGCGGCGTGATGGTCGTCAATGCGCCGCAGAGCAACATCATCTCCGCGGCCGAGCACACGATGGCGCTGCTGTTGGCGTCGGCGCGCAACGTGCCGCAGGCCCATGCTGCGCTCGTCGCTGGCCGGTGGGAGCGCAGCCGCTGGGAGGGCGTGGAGCTGGCCGACAAGACCCTCGGTGTCGTCGGGCTCGGCCGCATCGGCAAGCTCGTCGCCGACCGGGCCAAGGGTTTCGGCATGCGCCTGGTTGCGTATGACCCCTTCGTGTCGGAAGAGCGGGCGAAGAAGATGGGCGTCGAACTCCTCGGTCTCGACCAGGTCGTCATCGAGTCCGACTTCCTGACGATCCACCTGCCGAAGACCCCCGAAACGCTCGGGCTGATCAACCGCGATCTGCTCCTCAAGGCCAAGCCGGAGCTGCGCGTGATCAACGTGGCCCGCGGCGGCATCGTCGACGAGGCCGACCTCGCCGAGTGCATCCGTGACGGGGTGATCGCCGGTGCCGCGCTCGACGTCTTCTCGACCGAGCCGATGACCGAGTCGCCCCTGTTCCAGCTCGACGCCGTGATCGTCACCCCGCACCTCGGCGCGAGCACCCGTGAAGCCCAGGACAAGGCGGGCGACACCATCGCGACGATGGTCGAGCTGGCGCTCGCCGGCGACTTCGTGCCGTTCGCCGTCAACGTCAACGCCGCCGAGGCGAACGAGACCATTCGTCCGTTCCTGCCACTCGCGGAACGTCTCGGCGGCATGTTCGTCTCGCTCGCCGGGGAACTTCCGAATGTGCTCGAGATCACGACCGAAGGCGAGATCGCCGGCTATGACACGCGAATCCTCGAACTCGCGGTCCTCAAGGGCTTCTTCGGTGCGATCTCCGACGAGCCGGTCACCTACGTGAACGCGCCGCAGCTCGCCAAGGAGCACGGTGTCGAGGTGCGCGAGGTCAACTCTGCAACGTCGGCGAACTACGTGAACCTGCTCACGATCAGCGGCGGCGGTCACTCGATCAGCGGCACGCTGTCGGGCACCCGCAGCGAACAGCGCATCGTCAACATCGACGACATCCCGTTCGACGTCCCCCCCGCCGATCACATGGTCATCGTCGCCAACGACGACCGGCCCGGCGTGATCGGCACGGTCGGGACGCTGCTCGGCAATGCCGGCGTGAACATCGCCGACATGGACGTGAGCCGGGTCGAGGGGTCCGGCACCGCGGCGATGCTCATCGCCCCGACCGCCACGGTCCCCGACGAGGTGCTCGACGAACTCCGCCTGGCCCCCGGCATCATCAGCGTCACCCCCCTCAACGTCTGAATCAGGGGTGGATGCGGAGGGCGTCGGCGGTGCGTTCGGCTTCGGCGCGGGCGGCTTCGGCGAAGTCGGCACCGTCGCTCGCGTAGAGCACGGCCCGTGACGAGCTGACCATCAGCCCGCGACCGTCGTGGGCCGCTCCGTGCTCGACGGCGGCCCGCGCGTCACCACCCTGGGCCCCGACGCCCGGTACGAGGATGGGGATGTCCGGCGCGATCGCCCGCACGTCGGCGAGTTCGGCGGGGTAGGTGGCGCCGACGACGAGGCCGCACTCACCGAGCTTCGACCACTGGTTGGCGACCATGTCGGCGACGTGGGCGTAGAGCGGACGGCCGTGCGAAATCAGGGATTGAAAGTCGTCGCCACCCGGATTGCTGGTGCGGCACACCGGCATCACGCCGCCACCGTGCGCGAAGTAGGGCTCGACGGAATCCGTGCCCATGTACGGGTTGACGGTCACGACGTGGGCGCCGTAGCGGACGAACGCCTCGCGGGCGTAGTGCTCTGCGGTCGAGCCGATGTCGCCGCGCTTCGCGTCGAGGATCAGTGTCACGTCCGGATACTCGCTGCGGATGTACGTGCAGATCCGTTCGAGTGCCGGCTCGTCGCCCTGGCTGGCGAAGTAGGCGATCTGCGGCTTGAACGCGCACACCAGATCGGCTGTCGCATCGATGATCGCCCGGCAGAACAGCTCGGTCGCGTTCACGTCACCGGCCAGCGGCGTCGGCATGCGGGCCGGGTCAGGGTCGAGGCCGACGCACAACATCGAGCCCGAGGCCGACCACGACCGATCGAGCTGAGCGTGGAACGACATGGGCTCGTGCGGTCCGGTCAGGGCCTGGTGGTCACGCCTCGACGGTGATCGCGCCGGTCGGGCAGAGGTCGGCGGCGTCGTTGACCTTCGCGGTCAGCTCCTCGCCGGGTTCCTCCTGGAGGATGTAGAGGTAGCCATCGCTGCGCACCTCGAACACCTCGGGACACACCTGCATGCACGATCCGGTCGATGCGCACAGATCGAAATCGACACTCACCTTCACGACGTTCTCCGTTCTCTCTTCACGACTTTGCTGGACGGTACCCGTCCGCTTCGGCTGCGGCCGCACTCGGGTAGCAGCGGTCCGCCGTCGTGCGGTCGTAGAAGCGGCCACCCGGCACATGGAAGATCCCGGAGCTCACCTTCACCTTGACCGGGTAGCCCTCGGGCGGCGTGCCGTCTGCCGTGGGCCTCGTCCACGTGTCGCGCACCTGGTCGGGACGATCGTCCGGTGGGATCGTCGGGACGATGCGCGGTTCGAACGGGGGCCACTCGGGCGTTGCGGCATCCACCCCGCTCCGGGCACGAAGCTTGGCGAACACCGCTCCGCCCGCGGCGACCAGGATCAGGAACAGCAGCAGCCGCCGGAACGACGCTGACGCGGCAGACGACATGGCCCGAGGCTACAACGCGGCCGCGGACCGTTCGGGCGACCGCGTGCCGCTACCGGCGATGGCGTTCGAAAGCGGCGAGCACGGCGCGCAACGACGCGGTCGTGATGTCGGGATCGGTGCCGAGTCCCCAACGCGTCGCTGCGTTCCCCGACTCACCGCCCGTGACGGTCTCGACGTACGCGACGGCTTGTGCATCGGCGCCCTTGCCGATCGCGTGCTCGGCATAGTCGAGGACGTCGAAGCCGTCACCGACCATCGAGCCGAACTCGGCCACGAGCGCAGCCACGAACGCCTCGACCGGCCCGTCACCTTCGCCGCGGATCGAGTGCGCCGCGCCGTCGACCTCGAGCTGCACCTGGATGGTCGTGCGACCGCCGTCGTCGGCCGAGCGGGTGTGCAGTTCGTGGCTGCGCAGCTTGAACGACGGCTCAGCAGGCATGTACTCGCTTCGGAACGCATCCCACATGACGCCGGGCGTGATTTCGGTGCCCGAGTCCTCCGTGATGTGCTGGATCTTCTTGGAGAACTCGATCTGGAAGCGGCGGGGAAGGTCGAAGCCGTGTTCGGTCTTCATCACGTACGCCACGCCGCCCTTGCCGGACTGGCTGTTCACACGGATGACTGCTTCGTACGATCGGCCGACGTGGGCCGGGTCGATCGGCAGGTACGGCTCACCCCTCTGGTCGTAGTCGCCCGAGTCGTCGCGCCGGGTGTCGAGCGCGTCGAAGCCCTTCTTGATCGCGTCCTGGTGGCTGCCGGAGAACGCGGTGTAGACCAGGTCGCCGACGTAGGGGTGGCGGGGATGGACCGGCAGACGGTTGCAGTACTCGGCCGTGCGGCGCAGCCGGTCGATGTCGGTGACGTCGAGTCCGGGGTCGACACCGTTCATGAACAGGTTCATCGCCAGGTTCACGACGTCGACGTTGCCCGTGCGTTCGCCATTGCCGAAGAGGGTCCCCTCGACGCGATCGGCACCGGCCATGACGCCGAACTCGGCGGCGGCGACGGCGCAGCCGCGATCGTTGTGCGGATGCAGCGAGATCACCACGGATGCGCGCTGCTTGATCGTGCGGCCGAACCACTCGATCACGTCGCCGTAGACGTTCGGTGAATAGCACTCGACCGTTGCCGGCAGGTTGAGGATGATCGGGTTGTCCGGCGTCGGCTCGACGACGTCCATCACCGCTTCGCAGATCTCGATGGCGAAGTCGGGCTCGGTCAGCGTGAAGCTCTCGGGCGAGTACTCGTACCGGATGACCGTGTCGCCCATCTCCCGTTCGAGCTTGCGGCACAGCGTCGCGCCGCTCACGGCGACGTCGATGATGCCCTGCTTGTCGAGGCCGAACACGACCTCGCGCTGCAGCGGGTTGGTCGAGTTGTAGAAGTGCACGATCGCCTTCGAAGCGCCGGCGATGCTCTCGTAGGTGCGCTCGATCAGCTCCTGGCGACACTGCGTGAGCACCTGGATGGTCACATCGTCAGGGATGCGGTCCTCCTCGATGAGCTGGCGGACGAAGTCGAAGTCGGGTTGGCTGGCCGATGGGAAGCCGACCTCGATCTCCTTGAACCCCCATCGCGACGAGTTCCTCGAACAGGCGCAGCTTGCGGGTGGGATCCATCGGATCGATGAGCGCCTGGTTGCCATCGCGCAGGTCGACCGAGCACCACAGCGGGGCTTTGTCGATGATCACGTTCGGCCAGGTGCGGTCGGTGAGTACGACCGGAACGAACGGTCGGTAGTGGCTGAAGGCCATGGGCTTCGGGGTGACGGGTTGGGGAGGCATGGGAACTCCTGGAGTCGAGATGGAGCGAGCGGGTGAACGGGAAACGGACCTGAAAAAGCAAGAACCCCCCGGCCGGAGGGCGGGGGGTGCGGGCGAACGCGGATATGTGGCGCTCGCCCTACGTAAGGAGAAGCAGCATTCCGCGCGTCATCGGGATGAACCATAGCACGAGTGGGTGGCGACGGCCACACCGTTCGCCGCGCAGGTCAGATCGAGCCGATACGCTGCGGCGCACAATGTCAGATCAAGCAGCTCGACGAGGAGCGCCCCGTCGAAAGAGGCGCCCACCGCGCCCCGCCGGCCAGTCGTCCGACGCCGGTCACGTCAACACCTCGAATCTCACCAGCTTCAACGTGCTCGCCGCCGTCGAGGCACCCACCGGGTTCGCCGAACTCGGGGTGCCGCCGCGCATCGACGAGGGTCTCGCGGCCTGCGGGTTCGCGATGCCCTTCAACATCCAGACCGAGGCGATCCCGGTGGCGATGACCGGCCGCGACGTCTGCGGCCGGGCCAAGACCGGTTCCGGCAAGACGCTCGCCTTCGGCGTTCCGATGCTCGCCCGCATCACCGACGTCGCCGAGCCCTCGAAGCCACTCGGGCTCGTGCTCGTGCCAACTCGCGAACTGGCGGTGCAGGTCGCCGAGGTGCTGCAGCCCGTCGCTCAGCACGCCGGCATGACCGTGCTGCCGGTGTACGGCGGCGCGTCGCGACACCATCAGATCGACGAGCTCGCCAAGGGCGTCGAGATCGTCGTGGCGACACCTCTGCGACTGATCGACCTCGTGAAATCGGGCGAGGTCGAGCTGGGCGACTGCCAGATCGTCACCCTCGACGAGGCCGACCGCATGGCTGACGACGGGTTCACCCCGCAGGTCGAATGGATCCTGCGCCACTGCACCGGTCGCAACCAGACGATGCTGTTCTCGGCGACGCTCGACGGCGACGTCGGGCACCTGATCCGCCACTACCAGACCGATCCGGAGACGGTGGCGATCGACGAGGCCACCGACACGGTCGGCACGATGCACCACCTGTTCCTCGCCGTGCACCACATGGACAAGGACAAGGTGATCGGCGCGATCGCGAAGAGCATCCCGCAGGTGCTCGTGTTCTGCCAGACCAAGCGGGTGTGCGACCGGGTGGCCACGAACCTCGCCGATCTCGGCGTCGATGCGTCGCCGCTCCATGGCGACATGCAGCAGAGTGCCCGCGAGCGGGTGCTGCGCACGTTCGCCGAGGGCAAGCTGTCGATCCTCGTTGCCACCGATGTCGCAGCCCGTGGCATCGACATCGACGACATCGGCGCCGTCATCCACTACGAGCCGGCCAAGGACGTGAAGGACTACCTCCACCGGTCGGGTCGCACGGCGCGTGCCGGCAAGGATGGCTGGGCGGTGACGCTGGTGGAGTACAACCAGCACACGCAGATGCGGATCCTCCAGCGCGGCATGCGGTTGCCGTTGGACAAGCCCGTCGAGGTGTTCTCGAACGACGTCCGACTGCTGAACCTGCCGTCGTTCCATGCCGACTACGAAACCGAGATTCCCGTTCCCCTCTCGGAAGACTGATGCCGTGGCGGTGCAGAACATGCCCGCCGCTGAGGTCGAGGTCACGGTCGAGCTCGTCCGGACGCTCCTGGCCGAACAGTTCCCCGACTTCGCAGCCCTGCCGCTGGAACTGGTGGCGAACGGTTGGGACAACGCGATCTTCCGTCTCGGTGACCGGTTCTCGGTACGGATGCCGCGGCGGCAATTGGGCGCCGATCTCGTGGCCCACGAGCAACGCTGGCTTCCCGACCTGGCGCGCCACCTCCCGATCCCGATCCCGGCACCGGTTCGCAATGGCCGACCTGGCTGCGGGTACCCCTGGATGTGGAGCGTCTGTGCGTGGTTCGACGGCGACGTCGCGGCCGACGTCGAGCTGACCGACCCGACTCGCGAGGCGACGCGGTTGGGGGACTTCCTCGCGGCGCTCCACGTCCCGGCTCCGCCCGACGCCCCGCGCAACGAGTTCCGACGCGGCCAACCGATCGCGGAGTTCGTGCCCCGGATCGAGGCCAACCTCGAACGGCTGAGTGACGGGTCGGACGCGGCGGTGGACGCGGCGGTGGACGCGGCGGCGGTCCGCCGTTGGCTGACCGGACTGGGCGACCTCGCCGAGTGGCATGGCCCCGCCCTGTGGGTACACGGCGACCTGCACACGGCGAACCTGATCGTGACGTCCGGTCGAATCAGTGCCGTGATCGACCTCGGCGACCTCACGGCAGGCGACCCTGCAGTCGACCTCGCGGTTGCGTGGATGCTGTTCGACGTGTCCGATCGGGCGGTCTTCCGTGCGGCCGCAGGCGTGATCTGGCCGATCGACGACGCGACCTGGCAGCGGGGGCGGCTGTGGGCCCTGCATTTTGCGCTGCTCTACCTCCTGCACTCGGCCGACAGCGAGCGTTTCGAGCGCATGGGCACCGAACTCCTCGCAGCGGTCCTGAGCTGACACCCCCCGCCTGACACCCCACGCCTGAGACCCCACGCAGAATCACACCGTGCCCGGTGCGATTCCTGATCGCTACGGTGACGCGATGACGCTCACCGAGTCGGCCGTCGCCGACCTTGCCAACGACGTGTGGGACGGCATCGTCCCGGTGATGCACGACTACATCGCCATCCCGAACGTGTCGCTGGTCTTCGATCCCGACTGGCGGGCCAACGGATACATGGCCGAGGCGGTCGCGCTGATCTCCGAATGGTGCCGTGCCCGCCCGATCCCCGGTCTCGCGGTCGAGGTGATCGAGCTCGACGGACGTACCCCGATCATCCTGATGGAGATCCCTGCGGTCGGGTCCGGGAGCAACGACGACACCGTCCTCCTCTACGGACACCTCGACAAGCAGCCGGAGATGGAGGGCTGGCGCGATGGCCTCGGGCCGTGGACGCCCGTCATGGAGGGAGACCGGCTCTACGGCCGCGGAAGCGCCGACGACGGGTACGCATCGTTCGCCGCGCTGACCGCCATCGAGGCGGTCCACGCCGCGGGCGGTTCCCACAACCGATGTGTCGTCCTGATCGAATCGAGCGAGGAGTCGGGGTCGCCCGACCTGCCGTTCTACGTGGAGGCACTCGCCGATCGGATCGGTACGCCGAGCCTGGTCGTCTGCCTCGATTCCGGGTGCATCGACTACGACCGGTTGTGGGTCACGACGTCGCTGCGCGGCCTCGTCTCGGGCACGCTCAAGATCGACATCGTCACCGACGGGCTGCACTCCGGCGACGTGTCCGGCATGATCCCGTCGACGTTTCGGATCGCGCGGATGCTGCTCGATCGCGTCGAGGACGCGTCGACCGGCGCCATCCTCGTCCCTGAACTGCTCGCCGAGATCCCCGAGAACCGTGTCGCCGAGGCCGTCGCGACGGCAGCCGAGATCGGTGCGATCGCAGACCATTACCCGTTCGTCGAGGGGGCGGGCCCGGCGACCGACGACCCGGCCGGTCAGCTGCTGGCTCGG
This sequence comes from Actinomycetes bacterium, assembly GCA_031398325.1. Classification (GTDB taxonomy): domain Bacteria; phylum Actinomycetota; class Acidimicrobiia; order Acidimicrobiales; family Ilumatobacteraceae; genus Sva-07. The sequence continues at coordinate 9,138 of JANNNB010000046.1, read as the reverse complement.
ACGTGGGGCGCGACCCTCAGTGTGGTGGGTGCCGAGGGGCTGCCCGGCATCGCGCGGGCCGGCAACGTGTTGCGACCGAGCACGTCGCTGAAGCTGTCGTTCCGGCTCCCGCCGACGTGTGAACCGACGGCGGCGCTCGCCGCGGTCAAGCGAGTACTCGAGGCCGATCCACCGTACGGGGCGCGCGTGTCGTTCAGCGACGGCGAGAGCGGTCCGGGCTGGAACGCGCCGGCGATGGTGCCATGGCTCGTCGAGGCGCTCGAGACGGCATCGACCGCAGCGTTCGGTCAGCCGACGCGCACGTTCGGGGAGGGCGGCTCGATCCCGTTCATGGGCATGCTCGGTGAACGATTCCCCGACGCCCAGTTCGTCGTCACCGGCGTCATCGGGCCCGACGGCAACGCCCACGGGCCGAACGAATACCTCCATGTCCCGACGGCTCGGCGCGTGACGATGGCGGTCGCACATCTGATCGATGCGCACGCCAACCGGTCCACCGATGGCTGACGCGCTCATCCACGCTCGCGGGTTGGTCAAGCGCTTCGGCGACTTCACGGCGGTCGACGGCATCGACATCGATGTCGCTCCCGGCGAGGCGTTCGGCTTTCTCGGGCCGAACGGCGCAGGCAAGACATCGACGATGCGGATGATCGGCTGCGTGTCGCCCATGTCCGACGGGGAGTTGCGGATCTTCGGGCTCGACGCGAACCAGGACGGCCGCAGGATTCGCTCGCGGATCGGTGTCGTGCCGCAGGCCGATCAGCTCGACAACGAACTGACCGTGCTCGAGAACCTCGTCATCTACGCCCGCTACTTCGACATCGGTCGTCGCGCCGCGAAGGAACGCGCCGCCGAACTGCTCGAGTTCGTCCAGCTCACCGATCGGGCCAGCAGTCAGGTCGAGCCATTGTCGGGCGGCCAGAAGCGCCGCGTCAGCATCGCCCGATCGTTGATCAACGAACCGGACCTGCTGCTGCTCGACGAACCGACGACCGGTCTCGACCCCCAGGCCCGCCATCTCCTGTGGGACAAGCTGTACCAGCTGAAGGAGCGCGGGGCGACCCTGGTGCTCACCACGCACTTCATGGACGAGGCCGAACAGCTCTGCGACCGGCTCGTGGTGATGGACAACGGAGCGATCGTCGCCGAGGGTTCGCCTGCATCGCTGATCGCGCAGTACTCGACACGTGAGGTGCTGGAGGTGCGGTTCGGCCAGGGCCGCAACGAAGCGCTCGCCACCGACGTCGGCGGGATCGGTGAGCGCATCGAAGTGCTGCCCGACCGGCTGTTGATCTATGCGAGCGACGGTGAAGCGGCGCTGATCGAGGTGCACGCACGCGGGCTCGTACCGGAGAGCGCGCTCGTTCGGCGCAGCAGCCTCGAAGACGTGTTCCTCCGACTGACCGGACGGACGTTGGTCGAATGACGAGCGACGCCGTCACCGGACACGGTTCCAGGCGAACCTGGCACCGGCCGACGCCGGGACCGATCCGGGTCTGGTTCCGTGAGATCACCTACTTCCGGCGAATCTGGAAGGCGAACGTGCTCGCCGCGTTCGTGCAGCCGATCCTGTACCTGCTGGGAGTCGGCGTGGGTATCGGGGTCCTGGTCGACGAGGGGCCGACATCGGCCGAAGCGCTCGGCGGGGTGTCGTACTTCGCGTTCTATGCGACCGCCCTGCTCGCCACGACCGCGATGTTCACCGCCAGTTCCGAGGCCCTGTGGCCGACGATGGACGGGTTCATGTGGTCGCACGCCTACAGCGCGATGGTCGCGACACCCATCGAGCCGGGTGAGGTGGCGACCGGACTCGCCATCCACCACGCGACGCGCACGATGATCGGCGCAACGGGCGTGGCGGTGGTGCTCGCGGTCTTCCCCGACACCCGTTCGTGGGGACTGATCCCGGCGGTCGGAGCGGCCATGTTGTGCGGCATGGCGTTCGCGTTGCCGCTCGCCGCGTGGACCGCGACGCGCACGAGCGACATCTCGTTCCCGACGATCATGCGGTTCGGGATCGTGCCCATGTTCCTGTTCGCGGGAGCCTTCTTCCCGATCTCCGAGTTGCCGGAATGGCTGCAGAAGTTCGCCTGGGTGACCCCTCTGTGGCACGGGATCGAGCTGTGCCGCGGGCTCGTCCTCGGCGGCCTCGGAGCCACGGAGGCGATCGCTCATCTGGCGGTGCTGCTCGTGTTCGTCGTCGGCGGTTGGGTGGCCTGTCAGGTCACCTTCCGGCGGAGGCTGCGGCCGTGACGGTGACGGTCAGCCGTATCGTTCCCGCGGCGTTGCTCGACGTGCGCAGCCCGCAGCGGCTGATGGAACGCAGTGCGATGGTCTACCGGCGGAACTGGATGCTGTTCGTCAGCGGGTTCTTCGAACCGCTCTTCTACCTGCTGTCGATCCGCGTCGGCTTGACGGCGCTCATCGGCGACATCGAGGTCGGTGGGCAGCTCGTCCCGTACGACCAGTTCGTCGCACCCGCACTGCTCGCCGCCTCTGCGATGAACGGCGCCGTGTACGACTCGACGATGAACATCTTCTTCAAGATCAAGCAGTCGCACTTGTACGACGCGGTGCTGGCGACGCCCATGTCGGCCGGCGACGTGGCGCTCGGTGAGATCGGATTCGCGGTCGTGCGAGGCGGCGCGTATTCGGCTGCATTCCTCGTGACGATGTGGATCATGGGGATGGTCGAGTCGCCGTGGGCGGTCCTTGCGATCCCAGCGGCGGTGTTGATCGGATTCGCGTTCGCCTCGATCGGCATGGCCTGCACCACCTACATGCGCACATGGGCGGACTTCGAGTACGTACCGGCGGTGACGCTGCCGATCTTCCTGTTCTCGGCGACGTTCTACCCGGTGTCACAGTTCGGTCAGTGGGGGTGGCTGGTGCAGCTCAGCCCGCTGTACCACGGGGTCGTGCTGGTCCGAGCGGCGAATCTCGGCGAGTGGTCGCCGGTGTTGCTCGTCCACGCTGGAATCCTTGCCGCGATCACGGTCGTCGGGATCGCGATCGCCGCTCGGCGGATCGAGTCGCTGCTGCTGAAGTGAGGTCGAAGTGACCTCGCTGGTCGACAACGCTCAGGCGAGCGCGGTCGACATCTTGGCGATCAGTGAGTCGACGTCGGGTCCGGATGCGTCGTCGGCGCTGACGATCACCGTGATGACCCGGTCGCCGACCTGGACCACGCCGAGATGCATCGCGGGCCCGCTGATTCGGATCGCTGCGTCACCTGCGTCGAGGGTGACCTCTTCGACGTCGACGTCGCCGGCGACCATCCGGTTGATCTCGACGACGTAGTCGAACGCCGCACCACCGCTGAGGCCGCCGACGTCTTCGGGTCGCATCGAGGCGACGGTCACGTTCGACGCCACCCCGCCGGCGTCGTAGCTGTAGGAGCACTGCGGCGTGTCCATCGTCGAGGGCTCCGCCAACCCGATGTCGAGTCCGAGCGCCGAACCGACCGATTGGAGCGTGAGCCGTTCGCAGATCTCCTCGGCCGTCAACGCTGCGACGGCCGGACCGCCGCTGTCGTCGGGAACGGTGGCGTCCGTGGCGGGATCGCTGCCGGAGGTGTCGACAGCGGTGTCGGAATCGGACCCGCACGCGCCGAGCGTGAACACGAGCGCCGCACACGCCGCCAGGGCTGACCCTCGAACCGCCGCGTGCCCCGACATGTCTCACAACCTACTGGACCGAGGACTAGCGTGGCCGCGGTCATGCCGTACCGGAATCGGCTGACCACATCGAGAGGATGTACCGCACGTGACGACGGAGACCGTTCCTGCTTTTGGTGCCCGCAAGACGTTCCTCTGGGTGGCGCGGCTCGCCGGCTATCTCGTGTACTTCTACCTCCTCGTCGTCGAGGTCATCCTCTTTCTCGGCTTCTTCCTGCTGCTGTTCGGCGCGAACGCGGATGCTGGGTTCGCCGACTGGGTGTACCGGAACCTCGACCGTGCGATGGCGCCGTTCCGCGGCATCTTCACACCGATCAACCTCGGCGAGGTGACGCCGGAGATCGACTCGGTGTTCGACACGTCGATCCTGTTCGCGATGATCATCTACGGGATCGTCGCGTTGCTGCTCCACTCGCTGATCACGTGGCTGTCGTACCGGCTGCGACGCCTCGAGGATCAGGAAGCGGCCCTCACCCTCCTCGCGGCCGAACGGGAGTCTGCAGCCCGGAGCCAGCCGATGCAGGCGTCGACGCTGCAGCCCGGCTCGCAGCCGAACCAGCCACAGGCCGGCACCCCGTATCCCGTCCAGTCGCAACCTCCTGCGTAGCGAGGAGCTCGATCACGTGCGTGTCGACCCTCCCTGGAACGGGCCCGAGCGGCCGGCGCTGATCGGATGGTTGCAGTATCACCGCGACACGTTGGCGATGAAGTGCGACGGGCTGTCGCCGGCGCAGCTCTGTCTGCGTGCGGTACCGCCATCATCGATGTCGTTGATCGGTCTGGTCCGGCACATGGCCGAAGTCGAACGGAGCTGGCTGCGCCGATTCGTCGGCACCGGCGGCGACTTCGACGCGGTGCCGTATCTCTACTGCGACAACGATGCGAACCCCGACGGTGACTTCGACGACGTCGACCCCGGCGCTGTCGATCTCGACATCGAGATCTGGCGCGCCGAGATGGCCAAGGCCGACGAGATCATCGCCGCCTTGGACCTCGATGCAAGTCAGTACAGCCCGCGGTGGGAGGCGACGATCTCGGTGCGATGGGTGCTCGTCCACCTGATCGAGGAGTACGCGCGGCACAACGGCCACGCCGATCTCATCCGTGAGTGCGTCGACGGTGCAACCGGCGACTGATCAGGGCGCGCCGTCGACGAATGCGGCGAGCGTCGCTGCTTCGGCTCGCAGGAGCGCGGCGCGGTCGACTCCGGCCGCGCCGGTGGTGTCGTACTCCGTGGCGGCGTCGAGCCGATCGTCGATCTCTGACCGGATCACGCCGACGATGTCGGCCTCGGTGAGGTCGCGCCGCCTCGCCTCGGCAGCTCCGGCACCGGCGACTGCACCGGCGATGTGCACGCCGTCGTCGATTCGATCGGCATCGATGGACATCTCGACCGCTTCGGCGTTGTCGATCGCCCCGAGAACGGATCGGATCGCCTTGACCGCCGCCATGTCCCGAGCCTTCATCGCCGTCGTCAAACCGGCGCGCAGCTGATCCCTCACACCGTTCTGAACCCCCGCCTGCTCGCTGTTCTGCGTGTGCACGCGGCCGACAGTAACCACGCGCCCATCACGTTTGCGACAAGAAATCTGCGAACCGGGTCGCCGATTTCTTGTCGCAAACGTGGTCCGGCGGCTAGATCGCGGGCGACACGGCCAGGCGGTATCCCATGCCGCGAACCGTCTCGATCGTGTCGTTGCCGAGTTTCTTGCGCAGATATCTCACGTAGACGTCGACCACGTTCGAGCCGGGGTCGAAGTCGTAGCCCCACACGTGGCTGAGGAGTTGTTGGCGTGAGAGCACCTGGTCCCGATGGCGCAGGAACATCTCGAGCAGTGCGAATTCGCGCGAAGTGAGTTCGACGGTGCGCCCCGCCACCGCTGCCCGGCGTGTCCGCAGGTCGAGCGTGACGGCGCCGGATCCGAGCACCGTCTCGTCCGCGGTGCCGCTGTCTCGGAGACGTACCCGTACCCGGGCGAGCAGCTCTTCGAAACTGAAGGGCTTCGTCACGTAGTCGTCGGCGCCACGTTCGAGGCCGGCCACCCGATCGGGCACGCTGTCGCGGGCGGTCAGCACGATCACCGGAAGTCGTTCGCCGCGTCGGCGGATCTGCTCGAGTACGTCGAGGCCGTCGCATCCCGGGAGTCCGAGGTCGAGGAGGAGCAGATCGAAATCGGAATCGCGGGCGACGGCCGCGGCGACCATCCCGTCGGCGACGGTCATCGTGCTGAATCCGTTCGAGCGGAGACCCTTCTCGAGGAACGAGGCGATGCGCGCTTCGTCCTCGGCGATCAGGATTCTGGTCATGTCAGGGGGTCCGCTTCAGGGTCGGGTGGATCGTCGGGCTCGGGCAATGACGAGTGCGGTGGGATGACGAGTGTGAACGTCGCTCCCGAGCGAGGCCGATTGTCGAGCTCGACGGATCCTCCGTGTGCTCGCGCCACCGATCGGACGATCGCAAGGCCGAGACCGGCGCCATCGGAACTCCGCGGCCCGTGATGGCCACGTGCGAAGCGATCGAAGATCCGCTCCTCCTCGCCGGGGTCGACGCCTGGCCCGGTGTCGCGCACCCACAGGCGGACTGCCCCGTCACTCCATGCGCTCCCGATTCCGATCTCCGCCCCGGCGGACGTGTGTTCGACGGCGTTGCGAACGAGGTTGAGCCACGCCTGGGTCAATCGGTCGCTGTCTCCGAGGAACTCACCTGCTGCTGTCGCATCCACCAGCCATCGACGGTCACCGAGTGGATGCGCCCGCGCCGCAATGCCGGTGGTGAAGTCCGCCAGCTCGATCGGGGAGTAGACGACGAAATCCGGCTGCTCGGCCTTGGCCAGCACGAGGAGGTCGTCGACGATGCGGGCCATGCGGTCGAGTTCGTCGGTGACCAGGTCGACCGTCTCGCGGCGATCCTCGGGGGTGTCGCCCATCAGTTCGAGGTGGCCCCGGACCACCGTGATCGGGGTCCTGAGTTCGTGACCTGCATCGTCGACGAAGCGACGCTGTGTCGCGAACGACGTCTCGAGCCGCTCCAGCATCCCGTTGAACGTCTCGGCGAGGTCGGCGATCTCGTCGTTCCCCTCGATGGGAAGGCGTCGTGACAGGTCGGTGTCGGTGATCGTTCGTGCTGTCTCGGTCAGGTCGCGCAGTGGGCGGAGGAGCCGTCCGGCGATCACCCAGCCCGCACCGATCGTCAAGAGAACGACGATGGCACCGACGATGGCTTCGACGCGGATGAAGTCGTCGATCTCCTCGCGTTCCTCCTGGAGGAAGTTGGCCACCACGAACACGCCAATGTTCTCCCCGTCGGCACGCAAGGGCACCGCGACGTACTCGACGGGTCCGGCAGCGGTATCGATCGATCGTCGCTCGCCGACGACCAGCGCATTCCAGCGCTCGACGAGGAACTCGTCCTGGTCGAGGCGGACATCGCCCGGGGCCGTCGTGCTCGCGTAGGCGTTTCCGTCGATGATCGTCACGTAGACCTCGCCGGCTCCAGGAACGTTGCGTTCGAGGTAGGTGTCGAAGATTGCCTGGACGTCGGTGCCGAAGGGCTCCCCGGTCGCGGGGTTGCGTCCGGCGACCAACTGAACGAGCTCCTGGCGCTCCTGTTCGAGCGACGCCCGCACCTGGGCATCGAGTTGGCGTAGGAGGACGGCCCGCTGCACGAGCAGCCCGGCGGTCACGGCGAAGATCAGCAGCGCCGCCACGAACCCGAGGACCCGGACTCGAAATCCCAATCGGAGACGGCGGCGCGGTGTCAGAGCTGCTGCCTCGTCCGGAAGCGGTCCGGTGATCATGTCGATGACCTCCGTGGCCTTCTCGTCTGCCACCTCAGTCGTCATCGTCGTCACCGTCATCATCGGCATCGGCATCGGCATCGGCGTCGGCATCGGCATCGTCGTCACCGTCGTCGTCGTCACCGCCATCGTCGTCGTCGTCGCCACCGTTGGCTGGAGGGGCGATCGGCGCCGGTGGGAGCGTCGGTACCGGCACGATGAAGGGTGGGTTCGGCGGCACCGTCGGCGGCGAAGTGTCTGGTGGAGCCGGGCTCGTGTCCGGGACGGTGGGGTCCGGGACGACCTGCAGTGGGACCGTCGTCGGGGTGGTCGTCGAGGTGATGGTCGAGGTGGAGCTCGTGCTCGACGTGGTGACGGACGTGTCCAGCTCGATGGCGGGAAGGGGCTTGTCGGTGTGGTCCGGGAACGCTGCCTCGGCCACGACGAATCCTCCGAGCAAGCCGCCCACGACAGCGAGAGCGACGATGGCCCAACGGCGTGCGTTGTTCACATCATCACTCTCACTGTCGTGGGCTCGGAACAGATGAGGATCAGATGAGAAGTATCTCATCTGATTCGGATCGGATGCCCTCGCTCAGTCGGCGGAGTCCACCGATTCCGGAGAATCGACGGACGGGGGCGAGTCGACGGACGGGGGCGAGTCGACGGACGGCGGAGAGTCGACGGACACCGGGCTTTCCTCGATGCTCTCGTTCAGGCTGTCGATCGATTCGGGTGACGGATCGACGAAGGCCGGGTCGTCGACACTGTCGAATGGTGAGTCGACGGACTCCTCGATGCTCTCGTTCGGGCTGTCGATGGATTCGGGTGATGCGTCGATGTAGCCGGGGTCGTCGGGGCTGTCGAACGGTGAGTCGACGGATTCCTCGATGCTCTCGTTCGGGCTGTCGATGGATTCGGGTGACAGATCCGGCGCCGGCGTCGTCGGAGCGGCGGTGGTCGGTGCAGGGGTGGTCGGTGCAGCGGTTGTCGGTGCAGCGGTTGTCGGCAGTGCCGTGGTCGGTGCGGCGGTCGTGGCGGGAATGACGAGGTCGATCGGAGCGGCCGCATCATTGAGGCTGATCCGATCGCTGGACGCACTCACGACGCCGCCGACTGCGAGTCCTGCGAACACAGCGGATCCGGCGATGATCTTCCAGCGGGTGGGTTGCATTGTGTGGTCTCCTTGATCGTGGGCTGATCCGGGCGGGCCGCCCGATGTGTTGATGGTGCAGGTGGCAGATGAGTCATCGAGGAGTCCTCGATGAGACTCTCCTCATCCGCCGGAGCGGGCTCCTCGAGCGCCGGCGAGCCAATGGTCGGCCAGGTCGAGGCGGCGTTCGGTCGTGGACTGCCAGTTCGGCTCGAGCACCCGGAACGGTCCGGTCGCGAGGCCGACGACGAACGCCGCGATGCGCGGTCGGAGGTCGGCGCGGTCGAATTGCGATTCGGCGGTGTCCAGGAGCGCCGCGCCGTATCGCTTGATCGCCAGCGCCGACTCGCCGGTCGTGGTGAGTGCCAGAACGGAGAGGTGGGCGCAGAAGTTGGCGAGGTCATCGATCCGATGTCCGGCGCGGGCGGTGTCGAGATCGAGGATCCCCGAGAAATGGGCATCATCGGTGCGGCAGTGCCGAACCAGCAGTTGCGCCTCGTACAGGTCGCCGTGCACGCCGACGATCCGGTGG
>JANNNB010000368.1:0-3926 GCA_031398325.1 Actinomycetes bacterium | reverse complement strand
GTTGAAGGTGCTCGTCGATGCCCGTCGGGAAACGGCGGTGCGTGACCGGGTGCTCGACGAATCGGTCCAAGCGTTCAGTCAGGGTGCTGCTGACGTCGGCCTCGGACTTGTGCTGCTCGTCAGCGCGGGCGCGATCGCTTCGGGTTCGTTCGGGCTCGGCGACCTGGCCCTGTTCACCGCATACCTGGGATGGTTGTCCTTCTTGCCGAGGATGATCGGTCGGGTCCTCGCCCGACGCAAGCAGGCCGGCGTCGCCTTCGATCGCATGCGCAAGCTCGTCGCCGACGAGCACGCACCCAACACCGCGACGTCGCGCTCGCTGCCGGTCGGTCTGCGGGACGAACGTGTCCGCCCGACGATCGAACGGGCGGAACGGACCCCGCTCGAACGCCTGGATGTGATCGGGCTCGGTGCGGTCCACGACGGTGGCGGCGGGGTGCGGGACGTCTCGTTCTCGATGAACCGAGGCGATTTCGTCGTCGTGACGGGCCCCGTCGGGTCCGGCAAGAGCACGCTGCTGCGCGCGCTCGTCGGGCTGCTGCCGCACACCGAACTCACCGGGGAGGTTCGCTGGAACGGTGTGGTCGTCGAGGATCGGGCTGCGTTCTTCGTGCCACCGAATGCGGCGTTCCTGTCGCAGGTCCCGCAGCTGATCTCCGACTCGGTCGCCGACAACGTCGGGCTCGGTCCGGTCACCGACGAAGCGCTCGCAACAGCGCTCGACCTCGCGGCCATCTCGGTCGACATCGCGGCGATGCCAGAAGGTGTGGCGACCCTCATCGGGCCTCGCGGGCTGCGATTGTCGGGAGGCCAGCGTCAGCGGCTGGCGACCGCTCGAGCGCTGGTGCACGCGCCCGAGTTGGTCGTGCTCGACGACCTGTCGAGTGCACTCGACGTGGAGACCGAGCTCGAACTGTGGCGCAATCTCTCCGAAGCCGGGATGACCGTGCTCGCGGTCTCGCACCGGGCCGTCGCGTTCGACCGTGCCGATCAGGTCATCACGCTGACCCCGCGCTGAGCGGCAATCTCGCGTTCAGGTCTGACGTCGGCGGGCGCGGTGGTCGGCGGTGTGGGTGCGGCTCGCACAACGAGGGTTGGAACAGAACCGGCGTGACCCGTTGCGGGTCGCGTCGTAGTACAGGTGGTCGCAATCGCTGGCCGCGCACCGGCCGAATCGCTTCGTCCCGTGGTCGCACAGTTCCTGGGCCAACGCCATCAGGATGTCGGCGAGTACCTGATCGTCGAACGCCGCAGTCGTGGGTGTCCAGTGGATGTGGAGCGGCGCGCCGTCGTGGGTGACCGCCGACGGGGCGATCGGAAGGCGCTCGATCTCCGCGTTCACCCAGTCGACAGTGTCGGCTTCGGTGGCATCCGGCAGGGAATTGAACCGATCCAGCAGCGCACCCATCCGCTGGTCGACGCGAGCGACCTCTGACGCCGGCGCGCGCGAGGCGCGGGTGAAACCGTGCCGATGCAGCAGCTCGCGGGTCGGAGCCGATTCGGAGTCGAGTGGATCGGTCAACGAGTTGACGAGGTCGACCGTCGCTTCGAGTGTGAGACGAACCTCGGTCTCGTGGCCGGATGTCACGTACACGATGTCAGCGTATCGACCATCCACGTGGTAAGGTGTTAAAACAAGTTAGACCATTACACGCCACGTTTGCGGCAAGAAGTCTGAGACCCGTCTCTCGGATTTCTTGTCACAAACGTGGTCTGGCAACGAGACCTGAGAGTTGAAGGCACACGGAAATGAATTTGATGTTGAACGCACTGGTGATCTTCGCCACGGTGTTGGGATCGGGCATGGCGCTGCCCCAGGCGCGCCGCTTGGCGACGACCCGGCGCGCCGATGGCGTGTCGCCCACGTGGGTCGGAGTCAGCCTCGCCCTCAACGCGTGGTGGATCGCCTACGGACTCGCCGCACCGGTCTGGGCGCTGCTGCCCGTTTCGATCATCTCGTTCTCGCTGTACGCGTTCATGGCGTACCTCTTCGTCACCTCGATCGGCCGCTCGAGCCTGCGCGGGCTGACGCTCGGCGTGCTCGGTCTCGGGATGGTGCCGCTGCCGTTCCTGATCGTCGGCGGCTGGGAACTTGCCGGACTCGTCGTCGGTCTCTGCTACGGACTGCAACTCCTGCCCGCCGTCGTGGCCGTGCTGCGCACCCGTGAACTCGGCGGCGTCTCGTCGGCGACCTGGCTCATCGCCTGGATCGAATCGTCCATCTGGCTCGTCTACGGCTACGGCCGAAACGACGTCGCACTGATGTCCGCAGGCGTCCTCGGGGTCGCGATGGCATCGCTGATCCTGGTCCGACTGGCGTCGACGGGCCATCAGCCGATGGCCCTGTTCGCTCGTGGCGCAGTGGCCGCGCGGTGGAGGAAGGCGCAACCGTCACTATCGTGATGGTGCAACGTGAGTCAATGGTGGCTCCGGATTGAATAAGGAGCCAAAATGGCCTCAGGTACAGTGAAGTTCTTCAACGACGAGAAGGGCTTCGGCTTCATCTCACGTGACGATGGCGACGACGTCTTCGTCCATTACTCCAACATCGTCGGCACCGGCCGTCGCTCGCTCAACGACGGTGACACCGTCGAGTTCGAGATCGCCGCTGGACGCAAGGGCCCCGAGGCCGTCGACGTCAAGATCGTCTGAGGGCGGCGATTCTGCTTGGCCCGAAGTCCCCAGTCGTACCAGAAGCGTCAGCGCGAGCTTCGTAAGAAGGAGCGCAAGGCTGAAAAGCTCGCCGTTCGACACGGCAAGAGCTCGGATGACGAGGACGATTCCGACGACGGAGCGGTCAGCGAAGACGAACTGCTGGAGCAGTTCCGATTGCTGAACGAGAAGTTTGCTGCCGGTGACGTCAGCGAAGACGACTTCGAATACCGAAAAGCGGAACTCTTCGCACAGCTCGGCCTTGGTGAACCCCCGGCTCCTCGTGAGACCGAGGCGGACACCGAAGACGACGATTCCGAAGCCTGATCACACGAATCTGAACGGCCCCCGGTTCCGACCGGGGGCCGTTTCGCGTCCCAGGTCAGCGGACTGAGCGGTTGATCGCGGCGAACGTGATCGCTGCGGCGTGCCCGACGTTCAACGAGTCGACGTCGTCACGCACGGGGATGCGGACCATGCGGCTCGCGGTTGCGAGCGAGCGGCGGCCCAGGCCCGGACCCTCGGCCCCGAACACGACGGCCAACCGTTCGGGCGGTACGAGCAACCAGATGCTGTCGGCGTCGGCGGCCGGCGTCATCGCCCAGCTCTCGAACCCGTGTCCTCGCAGTGTGGCGAGCACGTCGGGCCAGCCGGCGACATCGACTCGCGCGACCCGCAGGTTCAGGATCTCGCCCATGCTGACCCGGATCGAGCGGCGGCTGTACGGATCGGTGCACGTGGGATCGATCAACAACGCATCGATGCCGAGTGCGCGCGCGGCGCGGGCGATGGCGCCCAGGTTCTCGGCGTCGTTCAGCCCCTCCAGCACGGCCAGACGGGTGCACCCGTCGACGACCGACTCGAGCGAACGTGCCGGCCGCCGATTCGCGGCGGCCACCACGCCGCGATGCAGATCGAAGCCGACGACGTCCGCCATCAGGTCGCGCTCGGCGACGTACACCGGAACGCCACGGGTCGACAGATCCTCGATCCGTGCCTGGAAGCGATCGACGCGAGATGGTGCGAGCAACACCGAGCGAATCTCGTGACCCGAGTCGATGAGACGCTCGATGGCGAGGAAGCCCTCGGCGATGAACAGCTCGTCGCCTTCGAACGCCCGACGGAAAGCCTGATCGTTCAGGGCCCGGTAATCGTCGAGGCGTGAGTCGTCGCCGGCGAGCACCCGGACCACGTTCGCCGGTGACGTCGTCATCGGCTCAACGAGCAAAGACCTGGGAGTCGTCGGCGAACGACTTGAACTCGAGGGCGTTACC
>JANNNB010000356.1:0-24547 GCA_031398325.1 Actinomycetes bacterium | reverse complement strand
GACGTCGTCGTCCTGGGGGATGGTGGCCAGGTCGACCTCGTAGCCTCGGTGCTCACGGATGAGGTCGACGGCGTAGTGCAGGGCGGACAACATCCCGAGCCCGAGCAGGTCGAACTTCACCAGACCGGTGCGGGCACAGTCGTCCTTGTCCCACTGGAGGACCGACCGCTTGTCCATCCGCGCCCACTCGACCGGGCACACCTCGATCACCGGACGGTCGCAGATGACCATGCCACCCGAGTGGATTCCGAGGTGGCGCGGCGCGTCCTCGACCTGGGCGGCGAGGTCGAGCACCTGCGGGGGGATGGTGCAGTCGGGTTGGCCGGCGGTGGTGGCGACGTTGCCCCAGGCATCGACCTCCTTCGACCAGGCATCCTGTTGACCCGGTTGATAGCCGAGCGCCTTGGCCATGTCACGGATCGCCGACCGTGACCGGTACGTGATGACGTTGGCGACCTGGGCGGTGTGGTGTCGGCCGTAGCGCTCGTAGACGTACTGGATGACCTCCTCTCTACGGTCGCTCTCGATGTCCACGTCGATGTCGGGTGGACCGTCGCGTTCGGGCGACAGGAACCGCTCGAACAGCAGACCGAGCGACACCGCATCGGCGGCGGTGACCCCGAGCGCGTAACAGACAGCCGAGTTGGCGGCGCTGCCCCGGCCCTGGCAGAAGATGTTCGAGCGTCGGCAGAACTCGACGATGTCCCACACGATGAGGAAGTAACCAGCGAAGTCGAGCTGATCGATCAAGGCCAGTTCGTGATCGATCGTGGTCCACGCTCGCGCCCGCAACGACAAGTCTTCAGCGTGATTGGGGCGCTCGCCGTAGCGACGGCGGGCGCCTTCCTCGGTGACCTGCCGGAGTCGCTGCATCTCCGTCATGCCGGGTGGACACGGGAACGGCGGCAGGTTCGGCGCCACCAGCGACAGGTCGAACGCCGCCGCCCTGCCGATCTCGGCCGCCCGCTCCACCACCCCCGGGTAGCGGCGGAACCGTCGTAGCTGTTCGCCCCCCGGAGCGCAGGTGCGCACCGGAGGCGGCCGGGAGCCACGAGTCGATCTCGTCGAGGCTGCGGCGTGCCCGCACCGCTGCAAGGGCGCTCGCCAGCTGACGTTGCGCCGGCGTGGCGTAGTGCACGTTGTTGGTCGCCACACACTCCACGCCCTCCCGGTGGGCGAGCTCGGCAAGGGCATCGTTGCGGGCGGAGTCGAGCGGGTCACCGTGGTCCCACAGCTCCACCAGCACCCGGTCGCGACCGAATGCCTCGACCATCCGGCACAGCTCACGGCGGGCAGCGGCCGGACCGTCGGCCACCAGCGCCGCGGGCACCGCCCCCTTGCGGCAGCCGGTGAGCACCCAGGCATGGCCGGCCAGCGCCGAGGCGAGATCGTCGAAGGCGAACTGCGGCGCCCCCTTCTCCCCGGCGAGATGGCCGACGCTGAGCGCTCGCGACAGTCGCGCGTACCCGTCCGGCCCGTCGGCGATCGCCAGCAGGTGCGTACCGTGCGGGTCCGGGGCGTGCGAGTCGGGCACCCGCCCGGTGCTCACCTGCGAGATGGTCTCCGCCTCCGACCGTGCCACCGACGAGGGTCGTGCATCCAGGACCGTGATCTCGGTGCCGAAGACGGTGGGGAGGCCGACGGCCTTGGCCGCTTCGGCGAAGCGCACCACTCCGTAGAAGCCGTTGTGGTCGGTGAGCGCCAGGGCCTCGAGTCCGAGTCGGGCAGCTTCGGTCGCCAACTCCTCGGGGTGCGAGGCACCGTCGAGGAACGAGAAGTTCGAATGGCAGTGCAACTCTGCGTACGGCACCGTGACCCGGAGTGCTGCACCGTCGGCAGGTCGATTCAGGTCGTCGGGCGCCTCGAACGGCTGGCGTTTGCGGCTCCACGCAGGGCCGTCACCTCCGGAGTTCCACGACAGGCTCCCTGGCGCCCGCCCGTCCCGCCCGGTCCGCGCGGCAGGCCGATCCGACAGCGCCGCTTCGAGTTCGTTCCAGGACCAGGATGGGTTGTTGAACCCCACGCACCCAGTATCGAACACACGTTCGCAAGATGCAACTGCGACCCGGATGCGACCGAGATCGTGACAACCAGCGATCTCGGTCGCATCTGGGCCGGATACCGACCCGGATCCGACCGAGATCGCATGGCCCGGATCCGACCGAGTCAGAAACGGTGGCGGAGGGATTCGAGGGCGCCGCGGAGGCCGGGGTCGGCCAGGTCGATCGCGGCGTCCCAGCCGAACCAGCCGATCTCCTGACTCTCGCCTTCCGGCGGATCAGGATCGCGATCGTCCGCGTCGAAGAGATACCGCAGGTCGAGATGGGTGTGGCCCCGTCCGCCGGCATGGACGTCGACGTGCACCAGCTCGGCAATGCCCGACTCGTCGAACGGGCCGAGGAACCGCACGTCGAGTCCGGTCTCCTCACGACACTCTCGCTGGGCAGCTTCCCACGGTGTCTCATCGGGGTCGATGTGCCCACCGGGCTGCAACCAGAACCCCAGACGCTTGTGCTTCAACAGCACCACACCGCGCGGGCCGACCACGAACCCCGAGCCGGTGACGTGGACCGGACCGGCCTCCTGGGAGAGCGGATCCTCCAGGGCGTCGAATGCTTCGAGGAACGCCCGGACCGACTCGGTCTCGCGATCGTCGACCGGTGTACGGCCGACCACCGCATCACGGATCCGTGCCCGGAGTTCACCCGGCGTCAGTTCACCCCACATCTTGGCCATCGGGTCGGTGTAGCAGGTCCGATCCAAATCACATGCCTGTGATTTCTTCTCATTTCTTCTTGAGTTCCCATCGATGTCGACCGATACCTCGTCTGAGCAACACACGGCTCCGAACACGGACAGAACTCCGAACCCCCCACTCACTCACGCTGGCGGACTGGCACTTCATGGAACTCAACACCAACCTCGCACCTCGGATCCTGATCGCAGTCGACGATCCCGATCTGCGGCGGATCAGCGTCGCCGGCCTGCGTGCGGGCGGATTCTGCGTCAGCGCTCCAACCGATGGCGAGGCCGCGATCATGCTCGCCGAGTCGTTCTCTCCCGATGTCCTGGTGGTCGGCGCCCGTCTCCTCTCCCCCGATGGACGCCCGCTCTACGAAGCGCTCCGCGAATCGAGCGAGCAGTACCTCCTGTGCATCACCGACGAAGGCGCCACCCGGGCTCGTGCTGCCGTGCTGCTGTCCGGAGCCGACGACGCCGTGTCGATCCCCCTCTCCCCCGAAGAACTCACCGCCCGCTGCCACGCCCTGCTGCGTCGCCCGCGTCAGATGCAGAGCCGGTTCGACACCGCTGCCACCTCGACGCTTTCGTTCGGACCGCTCGTGATCGACCTCGGTCGACGTGAAGTACGCGTCGACGACGAAGAGGTCGCCACCACTCGCATCGAGTTCTCGTTGCTCGAGCAGCTCTGCCGCCGACCGACCGAGGTCTGCACCCGTGAGGATCTCCTCGACGCGGTGTGGGGCCCGAAGTGGGTCGGCGACAACCACGTGGTCGACGTGCACCTGTCCAACCTGCGTCGCAAGCTCGACAAGTCGGCTCCCCACGTGAAGGTCATCCACACGGTTCGTGGCGTCGGCTTCCGACTCTCGAACGACGTCACCGACGCCCTCGAGATCTCTCCCGCCTACGGCCTCGCCGTCGCCATCTGACGTAACAATTGGCTCGGCCGTAACAACTGGCTCGGCCTCACGTCCAGCCTCCTCGTGACGATCGAGGGTCGGCCGAGCGTCAGCCTCGTCGCTGGCGCTTCCCTCGGCTGTGACCGCGTCACACCGTTGGTCACACCTCTCAGTCGTAGCGGGCGCTGACCCACCAGCGGCGGTGCTCGGCGATCACCAGATAGGCATCAGCATCGCCTGCGAGGACCTGGAACTGGGCGAGACGCCGATGGCGGTTCGGTTCCCACCACCGCTCTTCGATCGGCCACGGGCCCGCCCATGCCGTCACCGTGCGAACCGGCCCACGTCGCCAACCGGTCGACTCGTCACCGCTCATCACGCACAGGGTTGCCAGGGGGGCCGACACCATCCCCCGCCCGCTGACCACGACGGGGCGACCGTGTTGATCCAGCACCTCTGCCGGACGAGGATCGGCGAACACCGTCGCCGGTGAGGGAGCCGGCAGACTTCCCGGCCACGGCCCGCTCGGACCGCTGCCCGTTCCCGCGTGCGACACCATCCGCGAGGGTTGATCGAGATCGACCATCGTCGCCGGCATCCAGCGGTAGCGATCGGACGGAAGTCGACCGCCGTTCCACACCGGCACGGTCACGGCCTCGCTCGACGTGAGCGTGCTCAAGCGGGCGATCGCTCGTGCTGCTCGGCGGTCGGCTTCGGACTGGCCGCCCCACAGGCCCAACTGTTGCCCCACATCGGCGACGACCTCCTCGGGTGTCAGACGGATGAGGGCGATGCCACTGGTGATCTCCTGTTCACTCCCCCGCGGCAGATTGATCCATGCATCGAGCTGCCAGCGCACGCGGTCGACCATGGCCGCCGCCGACAGACCCGCCGACCGATACCAGGATCGTTCGGAACGTTCACCGTGCTCGGCCTCGAAGAACACGACCAGACGGGTGCAGACCCGGCCCTGCGCGGCGAGCGATTGGGCGAGTTCGTCGGCGAGTTGCTTGGCCACGAACACCACTGCACCCGCCTGCGCCACCGGATCGTCGAGCACCTGATCGAGGCGACGTTCCGGCGCGGGGTCGGTCGTGCTCGGCGGGCGCTCGTCGACACCTGCGGCCAGACGATGTGCATGGACGCCGGGATGGCCGAACCGACCCAACACGTCGCCGACGGGGAGATCCGCGAGATCACCGAGGCGACGCAGACCCAAGCGTGCGAAGAGATCGATCAGTTCGGGTTGCGCCTCACCCAGTGCCTGCAACCACCCGATCGGCAGTGGGGCGCAGAAGCTCGCCGATGCACCGGGGGCCACGAGGACGGGCGCCGACCGACCGATCGACAGCCGGGCGGCGATGCCAGATGCGAAGCGACCATCTGCGGCACCAACCCCTGCCCCGGGCACGAGTTCAGCCAACCGATCAGCGAGCGAGCGGTCACCACCGAAGTACCGCGACGGCCCGCGGGCTGCGAACGCGATCCAACCCGGCTCGATCACATCCAGTCGCGGTGACAGTTCCGCCACGGTTCGGATGATCGACTCGAACTCACGAGCGTCACGGGCCGCATCGTTGTCGACGAGCACGATGTGCGGGCAACGCGCCTGTGCCTGGCGGCGACGCTGACCGACCACGACCCCCTCCGCGGCGGCAGCCGGCGTACGCGCGATCACCCGGTTGGCTGCCAGCACCGCAGCCGGTTCGTGCGCCGGGAAGCCGGCCGCTCGCACCGGCCAGTCCGGCAACCACACCGTGAACATGCGGACCGGATCCGACCGTGCTGGATCCGACCGTGCTGGATCCGACCGTGCTGGATCCGACCGTGAGTCACCGTCAGGCGACATCGTCGCGAGCGCTCCCGAAGAGTGGTGCAGGGGTCGCGGTGAGCGTGACGTCGACGCCATGTTCCATGTGATGGTTCTGATGACTCGGTCGGGGAAGCGTGACCCGGCAACGCTGCCGGCCGGGGAAACGGCGTCCCGACACCGACAGATCGACCGTACGAGCCTCGAGATGGCCATACCCGGCACCGAGGCCCGACCAGGACACCGTCGCCGAGTCGATGACACCGTCGCTCATTCCGTCACTCATTCCAGCGCTCATCTCGTTGCTCGCCCGGTCGATGTTCCAGTCACGGTCGTCGAGCATCACGACGACCGCCCCTCGCTGTCGGATCCGGGTCGACAGCTTGCGCAACGCCGCTGCGGAGGTCTGAGCATCGGGCTGGCGGGCAACCACCACGTCGAATCCGTCCACCGCCGCCGCCATCACCTCGACCCACGCCATGCAGTTGACGTCAGACTGTGTGGTGACGGCCACGACGCGCTCCAACGGGATCCCGGCCTCACATGCTGCGTCGAGGCCGAACGTCGGCACGTCGACCACCGCCAACCACGACCCGGCGACGACGGCCGCCGCCACCATCTCCATCGCCACCGACGTGGCGGCAGGACCGGTGCATGCCAAGGTGCGGCCCCGCACCAGCGCCCGTTCGGCGAACAGTTCGTCCAAGGCCGCCACGATCGGCATCGTCTGTTCGTGGGCCAGTACCACCGGCGCCACACGGCTCCGGATCTGCTCGAGTCTCGGGTCGTCGTAACGCCCGACCCCCCATGGCTCCAGAGCGGGGACGAGAGCGGAATGGGACGACGGATCGAGAGCCAGATTCATCGACCCGACGCTATCGAACAAACGTTCGATACGCCAGGGGCGGGGCAGGAGATCGAATGGACGGTTCTGGACGGTCCGGCGTTACTTGGCAGCCCAGCGGGCACGGGCCGCACGGCTGCGCTCGAGGAGATGTCCGGGAACACGCTTGGCGGCCTCCGACAGCACCGCGTCGACCTCGCCACCATCGCCGGCTGCCGCCGCACCGGCGCCCGAATCGGACTCTTCGACGGCTTCGTCTTCGAACACCGGCGGCTCCATGCCCGGATGCCAGTACTGGTACAGATCGCGGACGACATCGGCCAGACCTGCCGAATCGTGACCCTTCACGAGATCGACCGTCACGATGTTGGCCATCACATGGACGCCGCCGACCTGGCCCGTAGCGAACAACCGCCGGGCCAGCTCGTCGCTCGGGGTGTTGCCGTAGGCGTCGGCCGACGTCCGGAACTGCTCGTGGCCCGATCCGGAAATCGTACGGTTCGTCTCGAAGCGGACGACCCCGCGAGTTGCGCTCGGCTTTTCGGTGACACCAACCAACTGACCCATCGGGGCGCAACCCTAGCGGCCCGGACGCAACCCGAACGGCCCGTCTACTGGGTCGACTGCCCGGCTGCGGTCGCCAGCGCCACCGCCAGATCACGTGGAACGTCCGGACCGCGCACGGCGACGATGACACCCTGTCGAGCATTCACCAGCGCAATGGTGAAACCGTCGGTCGGATCCGAACCGGGTGCGAGGAACCCGTCGAGACCGACTGCGTCGCCACCGATCTCGCCGACCGGTTCGATCCCTTCGCGCCGGTACCAGTCGTCGAGGACCGTGGACTCCGAGACGTAGTGGACCTCGGCCACCACCGGGCCGGCGGTCATCCGGCACGCGCCGTCCCAGATCGATTCGGTGATCGCCGTGGTCCCCCCGGCGACACCGACCAGATCCGCCACGGCGTAGTCGGCGAGTCGTACGCAGGCCTCGGGTGTCTGCCCGGGAATCGTCTCCGGTGGCGGGAGCGCCTCGCTGTCACCGCCGGCGACATCGCCGACATAGACGGTCGTCGGAGTGGTCGTGTCGGCTGATTCGCCGGCGGCGCCTTCCTCGCCCGGCGTGGACGACTCACCGACGACCGAGTCGATCGGGACGGACGGCGGAACGGTCGGGACGGTCCGCATGCCGCCCTCGAGTGTCGGCTGCGGAGCTTCACCTTCCGAATCACCGCCGATCCAACTGCAGCCGACGGCGCCAACGACCAGCGCGACGACGATCACGCCGACCGCCGTGCGATGACGCCGCGGCACCCTCCCGTCCTGCTGCTCGCCCATCGCCACACCCACGACACAACGGTACCGGCGACCCGCGATGCCCTCGCCGCAACATCCCCGGTTCGATCGTCAAGATCTGCTCTGTTCCGGCACCGCCATTCAGCGGCGCAGCGCGGTGGCGAGCACATCGGGGAACTCGTCGGGCGTCGTGGCGAGCACTGTGGCGCCGAGCGACGTGAACGCCTCCGCGTGCGCATGGTCGTAGGCCGGCGCGCCGTCGTCACTGAGCGCGAGCAGTACCACGACGTGCACACCGGATGCGACGATCTCGCCGACCCGACGGAGCATCAGGGATGCGTTGCCGCCCTCGTGGAGGTCGGACACCAGGAACAGCACCGAATCGCGGGGACGTTCGATCAGCTCCTGGCAGTAGCCGAGCGCGTTCGAGATGTCGGTGCCACCCCCGAGCTGCACCCCGAAGAGCACCTCGACCGGATCGTGCAGATAGTGCGTCAGATCCGTCACCGCCGTGTCGAACACGACGAACCGCGTCCGCAGTGTGGGCAGTTGTGCGAGCACCGCCGCGAACAGCGATGCATAGACGACGCTGTCGGCCATCGAACCGGACTGGTCGACCGCGATGACGACGTCGCGGGCGAGGCTCGGTTGGCGACGGCCGTGACCGACGAGGCGCTCGGGCACCATCGCCTGATGCTCGGGCACCCAGTTGCGCAGGTTCGCGGCGATCGTGTGTGGCCAGTCGATGTCTCCTGGCCGTGGCCGCCGAGACCTGGTGGAACGAGCCAGCGACCCACGCACGGCCTGACGTGTCTGATCGGTGAGGCGGGCCTGCACATCGGCGAGGACCCGTTCGATCACCTCACGAGCGGTCGCCCGTGTCTCGTCGGGCAGCATGCGATTGAGTTCGACCAGCAAGGTCACCAGATGGATGTCCGGTTCGACCGACCGCAGCAGCTCGGGTTCGAGCAGGAGTTGACGCAGATCGAGTCGATCGACGGCATCTCGCTGGAGGATCTGAACCACCGGGGTCGGGAAGTAGCGGCGGATGTCGCCGAGCCAGCGAACGACCGCCGGCTTCGACCGGCCGAGACCGCCACTGCGCTGACGGTTGCCGGACCCGAACCGGCCCTCGCCTTCCCGCCGGTCGTAGAGGGCGCCGAGCGCGGCATCGATCCGACGATCGTCACCGGTCAGCACGCTTCCGTCGGGCACGGCCCCGGTCGCACGTCCGTCCGACTCCCGACCCCCGTCCCGTCCCCCGTCGTCCCTGTCGTCGGCATCCCCGGACCCAGGATGCTCCGTGTCCGCCGGGGATTCGACGGGATCCTCGCCGAGCACCAGCCGCCACCGACGGCGGCGCTCCTGCTCGGAGACCGTCAGCACGACAGTCCCATCGCCGAATCGATCGGCAGTTCGGGCGTCGACCGTTCGTGCGTCGGCAGACCGAGCAGCTGGCGCACGGTCACCAGTGCCGCTGCGGCCCGGTCGGGGTCGACATCGGTGCCGAACCGATCGGTGCGCAGCGACCGGCCCGACACCAGCAGCGTCATGATCTGTCGCCGCTCGACGGATTCGAACGAGCCGAACGTTCGGCGCAGGAGGGCGACCACGTCGTCGAAGGCAACACCGGTCAACGACGACAGCCACAGGTCGACGATCCCGAGCAGCTCGCGATCATGGACGAGAACGGTGCCGGATCCGGCCAGGAAGCCCTCGACGAACGCCGCCCCGGCGGTGGCGGGAGTACCAGGGGTGAGCGCCAGCGACAGGCGTCGCTCCACGTCGGCGGGTGCCCAGTCGCCGCTGTCGTGCAGCAGCCGCGTCGCCCGGCCACACACGAGTCCGTGGCTCCGGCTCGTCGCCAGCGCCGCGAGCACCCGCGGGAACCGCTCCGATCGCGCCGGGTGGTCGACGATCGCCAACGCTGCTTGTACGCCCGACAAGCGTTCCACGGCCAGCGCCGCCGCGACGTCGTCCAGATTCGCGAACGATCCGACGGTGCCGGCCAGGATCCGCTCGACGAACTCGTCGAACAGCACGCGTAGCGATTCCTGTTCGGTGCCGCGCACGTCGCCGTATCGCATCGCGTTCGCCAGCGGGCCCACCGCGTCCATCAGGTGTCCGATGTCGGGGTCGGTCGCCGCCCGCTTCGCCAACCGTCGCAGGGCGGGTTCGACTGCTGCGGGCAGCTGTGCGAGCAACGCCCGGTCGAGCACACCGATCAAGTCGATGACGCCGGACGTGCGCTCGGCACGCTCCACGAGATGGGCCGTCGATGCCGATTCGAGGGTCGTTCCGTACCCGGCCCGCTCGACCAGTCGGATCGACAACTCGGGCTCCCACCCGAGACGCCAGGTCTCCCGAAATGTTCCCGAGGTCCCTCGCCCTTCCTCCGGAATCCCCCACGGCACGCCGAGCGCCAGCAGCCGGTGGAGCATCGTCGAGCGCCGCATGCCGTTCGTGGTCCGCACGTCGACCTCGAGCGTGGTCGGGGTCGCAGTGGGCGCGAGCCGGGCCGACTTCTGGAGCCGGGTCAGGTCACGGGCGAGCGGCACCTGCGGTGCGTTGGGGGGCACCATGCCGATGACGTCGCCGACGACGAGTGCCCGCCTGACCAGGTCGACGTTGCCCATCACCGCGTCGGCAGCGTCGAGTACCTCGGCCAGACCTGGGCGCGGCCGGCCGCGCATGGTCGCGAGGGCCGTGGCGAGACGCGTTCCGGCAATCAAGTCATCGGGTGATGCACCGAGCCCGGCCTGACGGAGCAGGCGTGCGATCTCGACGAAGAACCGGGCGACGCCGTTCGGACCGGGATGCTCGAAGACGTGTCGGTACCAGCCAGGGCTGTCGACCCCTGCGGCGTATCCGGACGCGGTCGCCAGACGACGATGCGTCCACGGCACCCAGGCCGCTCCGATCTTGATCTTGCCGAGTCCGCGCAGCTCAGCCGCATCACTGGTCGCGGTGTGGGACCCGTCCGTCTGCGAACCGCCGTGCCGTTCGACCCGGAGCGCCGGAACGTGCCAGGCGCCGCACACCACCACGATCGACCCGGTCGTGTCGCGAACAGCGGCTCGGATCGCCCGCCGCATGTGCGCTTCGCGCTGACGCTCCCGCGTCGACGGGACGAACCCGGAGCGAACGGCGTCCATCGCCGTGGCGACCGCCTCGAAGGCGTGCGGACCGTCGCCGCGATGCTCAATGACGTCCTCCCACCATCTCTCGGGATCGGGATCGCCGGCGGCCGTGGCGAGATCACGCAGAGGATCGGGTGGCGCATGCTCGCCGAACAGGTCGTCGTCATCTGACCCGCCCGCACCTGACCCGCCCGCACTCGAGAGACTCACAGCGAGCGGGAGGTCGATCGCCCGGACGTCGACGGCGTGCTCGTTCGCCCAACGAATCGCTTGCCACTCGGGGCTGAACACGCCGAACGGAGCGAAGACGGCTCGGGCCGGATCAGCAGCTGCGTAGCCGAGCAGTGCGACCGGAGGAACCAGGCCGTCCTGCCCGATCCATCGAAGGGCCGGCTCGAGGTCGGCCGGCAGTTCGACGAGCACGACGGCCGGCCGAATCGCGTCCAACGCCTGGAGCACCGAGCGGGCGGAGCCGGGGCCATGATGCCGGATCCCGAGCAGGTGGACCCGGCCCGGTGAACTCACCCCTGAAGCGTCCCGGGACGTGTCGCGGTCGGCGACGTCAGCGCCGGACACCGGCTTCACTCGTCGAGGGCCGTGCAGGCGTCGTAGAACTCGCCCCAGCCGGGCCGATCGCGTACGACGGTCTCGAGGTACTCCCGCCATGCGATCTGGTCGCGAGCCGGATCGCTGACGACCGCACCGACGATCCCCGCAGCGACATCGCGAGCTCCGAGCCGGCCGTCACCAAAGTGCGCCGCCAGCGCGAGACCGTTGGTGACCACGGAGATCGCCTCGGCGGTCGACAGGGTTCCGGTCGGGATCTTCAGGCTCGTGCGCTGATCGACGGTGGCTCCGCTGCGCAGTTCCCGGAAGATCGTGACGACGCGTGTGATCTCGTCGGCTGCCGCCGGCACGTCGGGGAGGGCCAGGGCGGCACCGAGCTCGCCGACCCGGCGGCTCACGATCGAGATCTCCTCGTCGATCGTGGCCGGAAGCGGCAGCACCACGGTGTTGAAGCGACGACGTAGCGCGCTCGACAGTTCGTTGACGCCACGGTCGCGGTCGTTGGCGGTCGCAATCAGGTTGAAGCCGCGCACTGCGGCGATCTCGGTGTCGAGCTCGGGAACGGGAAGCACCTTCTCCGACAGCACGGTGACGAGCGCGTCCTGGACCTCGGCCGGCATGCGGGTCAGCTCCTCGACGCGCACGATCGCGCCGCGTTGCATCCCCCGGTACACCGGCCCGGGCACGAGCGCCTCCGGGCTCGGGCCTTCTGTCAGGAGCCGCGCGTAGTTCCAGCCGTAACGCAACGTCTCCTCGGTCGTGCCGGCAGTGCCCTGCACGAGCAGGGTCGAGTCGCCGCTGATCGCCGCAGCGAGGTGCTCGCTCACCCAGGTCTTCGCCGTGCCTGGCACTCCGAGCAGGAGCAACGCCCGATCGGTGGCCAATGTCGCCACCGCGATCTCGATCAGACGTCGCTGCCCGACGTACTTCGGCGTCAGCATCAGCCCGTCGGCACCCGGCGACGCGTCCGACCCGAGGATGTAGCGCACGACAGCCCACGGCGAGAGCCGCCAGCCCGGCGGGCGGGGACGATCGTCGATCGCGGCGAGCGCCGCCAGCTCAGCTGCGTACAGCTGCTCGGCGTGCGGGCGGAGCACCTCGCCCACACCGATCCCGCCCGCTGCGACGACCGAGCTGGCGGGGCGGTCGCCAGGGCGGTTGGTGTCCGTGAGCGCCATCGGCTCCGACCCTACCGATCGCTCGCCTCGGGGCGAACAAGTTCATCGAGCATCGTCCGCCTCGTGCGAACCAGGTCGAGCAGCGACGCGGCCAGGGCGAAATCGACCGCACCGGGTTGGCCCGACGTCAACACCGTCTCGATGTCGGCCAGACCGGACGACGGCACCCTGGCGAGCAGGTTGACCAACACGATCCGGTGCGCAGGGCCGAACCGCCCTGCCGCCAGACCCGCGGCGATTTCCTGGCCGACCACCTTGCCGACCTCCGCACCCGGCGCCACGAGCAGAGCCCCGAGCTCTGCCGGGATCGGCAGGTCGGGCAGCTCGAGGGTCACGTCTCGATCAGGTCCTGCGATGCCGGGTTCCGCGTTCGTGCCAACGCCGCCACGACCGCCCGCCAGAGCGATGGATGGCACGAACTCGACCAGCCACTCCGCGAGCGGTCCGACACCGACCACGGCTCGGCCCCATCGAACCGGATCCCGTCGATGACGCCCCAACATCGGCGCCGCGATCTCGGGATCGACACGCCAGCCGCAGGCGATCAGCGTGATCATCCATTCGTCTTCGAGCACCGGCCAGGACGCCACGAGATGACGCCAACGATCCGACGCTCGACGCGGACACCGGGGTCGGTCGTCGACACCCGGTCCGGGCAGAGGGGTCGCCGGCGCGAGCGGCAGGAGGCCACCACGGCGGATCGCCGTGACGGCGGCGACTTCGGCGAGCATTCGCTCGGCCGGAGACGGGCGTACCGCGTCGGCGACGAGGTCGGCCACCGGGCCTGGGACGTCGGGCGGATCTCGTCGATCCGTTCCGAGCAGGGCCACGGTCACCAACTGCTCCCAGTGGCTCATGACGTTAGCGCTCATGCCGCGCCCACGAACGAGGGGTCGGCACGCGGGCCGATGTCGACGGCATCGTCCACACGATGGATCGTCAGCGGCACGACGCCCGTCGGCGTCCATTCGATCGTGAGATCCACCGGCCGCCCCCCGGACACGGCGAGCAACACCTCGAGACCGCTCGGCACCTGACCGGCCCGGCCCGACTGGCCGGTTCCCACCGAGTCGATACGCAGCGGGAGCGCACCGGTATCGTCCGTCAGCACCCATCGACCCTCCACCCGCGTGGGCGCAGCGCGGACCACCGCGGGCACCCGATCGAGCCAGGGCTCCACGGCGAGCATCGAGCCGATCTCCGTGCATGCCGCACTCACCGACGACGCCGGCGGTGCGGCGGCGATCGCGGGCTCAGGGCCGTCGAATCGGTCGCCGACGAGCGACCGCAGTGCTCCGCCCGGGTATCGGTGGAGGTCCGCACGCACGACAGTCCCGACGTGCAGCGATGTGTCGAGACTCTGGCGATACGCGGCGAACGACAGCACGAGCGCCCACCGATTCGACGTTGCACCGCGCAACCAGAACCGGCGGACCTCGATGCGGTCCTCCCGGGTGTCGCTGCGACCCGCCACGACCCAGTCGTCGGTGTCGGGGACGTTGGCGAGGACGTCCAGTTGGCGCACCTGCCACCCGATCGTGGTCGCCACCCGATCGGCGAGCGGATCGGACAGTGTCGTCAGTCGGCGCCCGGCCTGCGACAGCAGATGGAGCAGACCGATCTCGTCGAGCACTAGCTCGTGCCAATCCGGTGAGGCACCGACCACCCCGGCAAGTCGTCGGACCCGGTTGGCGAGGCTCCCGGCGCGTGCGTCGACGAGCCGGGAGGCCAACGCGTCCCACGTCTCGAATCGCGCCAACGCGGGGTCTGCAAGACCCGTGCGCATTCGGTCGACGAGCCAGCGGTCGAGCTCGTTCAGACCGTCGTACATCCGAGCCACGCGGTCATCGCGGCTGCGATCACCGTCAGGGCGATCGTCATGATGATCGGGGCCGGCGAGCCGGTCGTCGGGCACCGATGCGTTGCGCTCCGGAGCCGGCTCCGGCGTCGATCCAGCGCCAGGATCCGACTCGGCACCCGATCCCGCCCCCGCATCGGCGCCCTCGTCCTGCGGCGGTTTGACCACGACCGGTCCCCGACGCGCCAACCAGCCGGCAACGGTGGCGGGCGGAACGCCATCGGCGATCTGCCCGTCGATCCAGAGCAGCAGCAACGCGAGTGCGTGCTTGCACGGAACCCGCCTGCTCGGACACGAGCAGCTGAACCCCACGGCGGCGTGATCGACCATGGTGTCGTAGGGCTCCGCGCCACTGCCGTGGAACGCCCCCCACACGGCACGGTCGTCGGCGCCCAGTCCGCGCCAGCGGCTCACCGCCGCCACCGGGCGGGCCGCCGACATCGACGCGGCCGACGGAGCGATCGCCTCCACCTGCTCGACCGACCAGCGTGTCATGAGCGGCGTGTGGTGAGCGGCGCTTCGTGATCCGGGGTCACCGGACCCTCTCGCGCCCTGAACGCGTTCACGATCAGCGAACGGTCAGGGCGACCGGGGTCGCCACCGACTCGGCGGCGCGCTTGGCGTGATAGCTCGAACGCGTGAGCGGGCTGGCCTCCACATGGCCGATCCCGAACGCTTCACCGAGCCGCTTCCACCGGTCGTACTCCGACGGCTCCGCATAGCGGGCGATCGGAAGGTGGTTCGAGGTCGGACGCAGGTACTGGCCGATCGTGACGATGTCGACGCCGATCCCGGCGAGATCGGCGAGGCAACCGACGATCTCGTCGTCGGTCTCGCCCAGGCCGACCATGAATCCGGTCTTTGTCGTCAGACCCGCCGCCTTGGCCCGCGCGAGGACGGCGAGCGAGCGTGCGTAGCCGGCCGACGGGCGGACCGCTCGTTGCAGGCGGGCCACGGTCTCGACGTTGTGGTTCAGCACGTCGGGCCGAGCTGCGATCAGGAGTCCGAGCGCGGCATCGTCACCCTTCGCATCGGAGACGAGCGTTTCGACCCGGGTTCCGGGACGTCGACGTCGAATCGCGTCGACACATGCTGCGACGTGGGCGAAACCTCCGTCCGCGAGGTCGTCGCGGGCGACCATCGTGAGCACGGCATGGTCGAGGCCCATGCGAGCGATGGCCTCGGCAACACGGGATGGCTCGTCGGGGGCGGGGGCGAGCGGGAGTCGGGTGTCGACGAGGCAGAACCCGCAGGCGCGGGTGCAGCGCTCGCCGAGCACCATGAACGTCGCCGTGCCGTCGGACCAACACTCCGACAGGTTCGGGCAGCCGGCGTCCTCGCACACGGTGACCAACCCGAGGTCGCGCACGGTCTTCTTGAGCTCGAGCGCCTCGTGGCCGAGGGCGACCTTCGGTCGGAGCCACTCGGGTTTGCGAGTGCCGATCGTCAGGCCCTCGGACACACCGGCGTCTTCGAGACGGGCCATCGCCCGATTCACCGTCGGCCGCGTCGAGCCCGGGCCCTCACCGCGCGAGAACGCGGACAGATCCCGATCGTCGGCCGAGTGCCGCCACGCGACGTCCTGGCGCTCGATCGCTCCGCCGTTCCACCGCTCAGCGGCGAGCCGGGCGATCACATCGACGACCTGCGACATCGTGACGGTCGTACCCGACGTCGCCAGTTCCTCGGCAAGCGACGTCACCGGACGGTCGCTGATCCCACACGGGACGATGTGCTGGCGCAGATAGACCATGTCGGTCGTCACGTTCAGTGCGAATCCGTGCATCGTGCGGCCGTCCTTCAGACGGACGCCGATCGCGGCGATCTTGCGCGGCACCACCGTCGGGTCCGGATGATCCACGTCGAGCCACACTCCGGCGAACCCGCTGAGGCGACCCGCGTTCGGCACGCCGAGTTCACGCAGCGCATCGATCAGCAAGCCCTCGACGGCGCACACGTGGCCGGCCGCGCCGAGACGATTGTCGACGTTCAGGATCGGATAGCCGACCAGCTGGCCGGGGCCGTGATAGGTGATGTCGCCGCCTCGTTTCACAGCGACGAGTTCGGCACCCACCGCGGCAGGTTCGCAGCGAAGATTCTGGTCGAGGTCGGTACGCGCCCCGTACGTGAAGACGTGCGGGTGTTCGACGAGCAGCAGGTGCTGTTCGGTGCCGTGCTCGAACAGCGCCGTCTGCAACGCCAGGGCCTCTCGGTACGCGACACGACCGAGCCAGCGAACTCGGAGCGGCGCACCCGCTGATTCGGTCGCTGGCATGACCATCAGTCTCGCGGCCGCCGAGGGACGGGGACAGTCACAGCTCGGTCGACCAGTCCTTGGTCTCGAGGATCTCCTTGACCCGCTTCAGGAAGCCGGCGGCGTAGGCACCATCGAACGCCCGGTGATCCCAGCTCATCGCCAGGTTGCCGACCGGGTGGATCGCGATCGCTTCGCCGCCGTCGGGTCCGACGGTGACGACCGGCTTGCGGACGATGGCGTCGGTGGAGATGATGGCCACCTGCGGCTGGTTGATGATCGGCATCGTGAGCACCGAGCCCGCCGAGCCGTTGTTCGAGATCGTGAACGTGCCGCCCGAGATCTCGTCGGGACTCAGCTTGCGCGTGCGCGCCCGGTTGGCGAGATCGGAGATCTCGGTGGCCAACGCCGCGAGACGCTTCGTCTCGGCGTCGCGGATGACCGGGGCGAGCAGGCCCTCGTACTCGAGGTCGACGGCGATGCCGAGGTCGACGAAGTTGTGCACGATCAGGTCGCGTTCGCCCACGCTCGCGTTGAGGTGAGGGAACTCGCGTAGCCCGTCGATGATCGCCCGGGCGATGAACGGCAGATACGTGAGGCTGAAGCCGTGCGTCGACTTCCATTCCGACTTCATCTTCGTGCGCACCACGTCGACGTTGGCGAAGTCGACCTCGACCACGCTGAACGCGTGCGGGCTGGTGGCCTTGCTCATCACCATGTGATTGCCGGTGAGCGTGCGGATCTTCGACAACGGCACCGACGTGTCTCGCTCGCCGGCCGCCGTCACGGGAGCCGCGGTCGACGGCGCTGCGGGTGCGGGTGCGGGCGGTGGCGGAGGGGCAGCCTGTGTCGGCGCAGGGGCGGCAGGAGCCGGCGCCGGCGAAGCAGGGGCGGCCGGAGTCGGCGTCGAGCCGGTGGCATCGATGTGATCGAGCACATCGTCACGAGTGATCCGCCCACCGGGTCCGGTGCCGGGGATCGAGTCGGGGTCGAGCCCGTGTTCGTTCACGAGTCGACGGACCACGGGTGACAACAGCCGGTTGTCGCCTGCGACCGCAGTTGTCGGGGACGCCGTTGCGGCGGGGGGCGGGGTGGGGGCTGGAGCGGGTTCGGCAGGGCTCGGCGGCGGCGGGGGTGGCGGAGGTGTCGCAGCGGCGGGCGCCGGCTCGCTCGGTGCCGCCGGCTCCGGCGCTGGTTCCGCAACGGGCGGCGCCGCAGAAGGCGCGGTGTCCTCGGGCGCTGCGTCGGCGCTGTCACCGACGACGGCGATGACCGTGCCCACGTCGACGGTCTCGCCCTCGGGGACCCGGATCTCGGTCAGGACGCCGGACACCGGCGAGGGGACCTCGGTGTCGACCTTGTCGGTCGAGACCTCGAAGAGGGGCTCGTCGGCTGCGACGGTGTCGCCGATGTTCTTGAACCATTGCGTGATCGTGCCTTCGGTGACGGTCTCACCGAGCTGAGGAAGCGTGACGTCTGCCATGTGAAGGTCCTTGCTGGTTGCGTGCTGGTTGCGTGATCCGAGGCGAATGTGCGTGTGCAGGAGGAGTGTTCCGGCGGGTGGTGGTCAACCGTTGAAGTTACGGCCGGTCATCGACAGGACCGTTTCGCCGAAGAGTTCCGAGAGACTCGGGTGCGGTTGGATGAACTCGGCGACCTCGTCGACCGAAGCTTCCCAGTTGACGGCGAGATAACCACCGCTCAACTGCTCGGTCACCCACGGGCCGACCATGTGCACGCCGAGGATCTGGCCCGGCGTGCCATCCGGGCGCTTCTTCGCGATGACCTTCACGAGGCCTTCCGTCTCGCCGAGGATCTGCGCTCGGCTGTTGAACTTGAAGGGGTGCTTGGCGACGACGACGTCGTGGCCGGCCTCCTTTGCCGCCAACTCGTCGGGGCCCGCCCAGGCCACCTCGGGGTGGCAGTAGATCGCCCACGGCACCCGGTCGTACATCACCGGCATCGGCGACTCACCGAGCTGGTGCTTGATCACCATGATCGCTTCGGCGTACGCCACGTGCGCGAGCTGCGGTGTGTTGATCAGGTCGCCGACGGCGTACACGCCGGGCTCACCGGTCTGACAGAACTCGTCGACCTCGACGAATCCACGCTGATCGACGACGACAGCGGTGCCGTCCAGACCGAGTTCGTCGGCGAAGGGTCGGCGGCCGACCGAAACGATCACCACGTCGACGTCGACCGATTCGCCGTCACCGAAGTTGACCGTGGTTCCGCCCTCGCTGTTCGGGGTGTGGCCGTTGACCATGACGCCGGTACGAATGGCGATCTTCTTCTTCTTGAACGACTTCTCGACGACTTTGGCGAGGTCGGCGTCGAGCCCGGGCAGGATCTTGGGGAGTCCTTCGAGGATCGTCACCTCGCTGCCGAGGTCGGCGAACGTCGAGGCGAACTCACAACCGATGGCGCCGCCACCGATGACGGCCACACGTGCGGGCAGCACGTCGAGATCGAGCACCTCGTCGCTCGTCATGATCGGACCGCCGCGCTCGAAGCCAGGGATCAGACGCGGCACGGAACCGGCGGCGAGGATCACCGAATCGCCGGCGATCGTCGCCGACGACCCGTCGGCCATCGACACCGACACCGTGCGGTTCGCCCCCAGTGCTCCCACGCCGTTGAAGACCTCGACCTTGCGTCCCTTGCACATCGCAGCGATGCCGCCGACGAGGCCGGCCACGATCTTCTGCTTGCGTTCCTGGGTCCGGGCGAAGTTCACCCCAGCCCGCTGGTCGGGCTCGCCCCCGGTCTCGATGCCGAAGTCGGCGGCGTGATCGACGTGCCGCTTCACCGCAGCGGTCTCGAGAAACGCCTTCGCCGGAATGCAGCCACGGTTCAGACAGGTGCCGCCGAGGGCATCCTTCTCGATCATCGCCACCTTGAGGCCGGCCGAGGCGCCGTACAGCGCTGCGGAATAACCTCCCGGACCTCCACCGATCACCACCAGGTCGAATTGGTCACTCATCGGCGTTCACGGTAGCGCCCCATCCGACCGACATCGCCCGAACTCGGGGGTTACCGACTGGTAGTCGGCGTACCCCTTCCACCTGCCCGCTTCTCGACGTCGAATCGTCAACCTGCCGGCAATCGCCAGTTCGCCTGCTGGTCGCCGCGTCGCATCACGAGCACCCGGCTCGACGTCTCGGTGCCGCTCACATCGAAGTCGAGCCGACAGGCGACCACGTCCGAGGTGATCTCCGCGCATCGGCCATCGGCGGGTGACGCAATCGGCGCCAGACTCCGGTCGCCGGTGACCAGTCGGAACGAATCGATTCCGTCGGGATCGTCGACACCACCGAGTTCCACCGCGACGCTCAGCGTGTCCGAGTCTGCGATCTCCGCATCGTCGACGGTGATCGACACGTCGCCCACCTGCACCTCCTGGCCGATCTCGATCGTGTCGACCGTGCTCTGCTCGTTCGACAACTGGAAGAGCAGCACGCCACCGGCGAGCAGGATCGCCAACGCCGTGCCGACCGAGAGCAGGAGGAGCGTGCGCGTCTTCATCGCCGACCGAGGCTACGGACGACTCGGCGATCAGGACCGGATCGCGAGCACAGCGGCAGCCGTGAACTCAGGCATAGATGCAGTCGAGCCAGCGGTCGAAGAACTCCGCCTCGTCCTCGGCACCGAACGCCCACGGGTTGCGACCCTCCGCGCACTCGGGGCGCAGGTACTCGGCGGGAACCTCGAAGTCCTCGATCGCACCGCTCTGGATCAGCCCCGTGAAGCACTCGTTCGCCTTCAGCAGGATGGCGGTGTAGTCCTCGTCACTCAACTCCCACTCGGGTGTGATGCCGAGCACGACGTCGCCGACACCGCATTCGAGGAACCGGAGCTCGATCGGCATGTAGTACTCCTCCATTGCGCCCGAGTCGACGTGACCCTGCATGCAGGTCGCAGCTTCCTCGGCGGTCGGAAGCGCGACGCACTCCTGGTACAGACGGTCCGACTCGCCGAACTCGTCGACGATCGTGTCCTCCGGAATCGTCTCGCCGGGGATCGTCTCGTCCACGTCAGTGTCGTCGGGGAACTCCTCGATGTCGATCGTGCTCGCCGGGACGTCCTCGAACTCGAAGTCGCCACCCTCGCCGAGAACGTCGAAGTCTTCCTCGTACACATCGGTGACCGAGGAGAACACTTCCTCGATGGCGTCCGTCGCCTGATCGATCTCTTCCCGATCGAGCGCCTCGGTGATCGCGAAGAACTGGTCGAACCAGGTCGCGATCGGGCTCACGTACCACTCTCCGTCGACTTCCTTGACCGTGATGCCGGGCTGGTCGTAGTCGTCGAGGATCGCTTCCATCTCGGTGCGGAACTCGTCGAGCCCATCGATCTCTCCGAGAATCTCTTCGAGATCGTCGCCCTCGGTCTGGAGGACACAGCTGTCGAACGACTCGCCGTCGGCCTCCGCCGTGATGCAGCCGTCGTCGAACGTCGCACTGAACGTGACCGACTCGCCGTTCTCTTCGAGCCTGCCGTCGACGGTGACCTTCTCGATCGAAACCGACCTCGTACTGCCACTGCCCTCGACCTCGTACTCGACGTCGGACACCTCGAGCGTGGCAGGTACCTCGTCGAGCGCGTCCTGCGCGTCGCCGATGAAGAGCGGGGCATATCGCTGGAGCGCCTCGGCCTCGTTCGGGTTCAAGCCGGCGATGATCGCCGTCAGGTCGAGTTGCTCGATGCCGTCGAACATCACGTCGATGGCACCCTCGGGAGAGTCGCCACCCTTGGGTGCGATGCCCTCGGCAGGGATGTCGCCGAAGCCTGCTTCGACGCGGGCGTTCTCGGCGATCGTGTAGAACGCGGACAGGTACCAGCGGCCGTCCTCTTCAACGGCGGTCATCGGCACTTCGAAGTCGAGACCGGACTCCGAGGTGGTGAACTCGTCCATGTCGACGTCGTTGCCCATCGCGTCGTTCACGAGATCACCGATCGGCAGGTCCTCGCCGTTGATGCCGGCGGTGGCGTCGGCGATCATCGTGATGTTGACGATGTCGTCGACGTTCGTCGGTTCGACGCGAACGTTGCGGTCTTCCAACGTGAAATCGAAACCGGCCAGGCCGTCCAGCGATGCATCGTCACTCAGCACCTCGAGGCGCGTCAGCTCACTGATCATCTGCTGTGCGGGCTCGCTGAAGGTGTCCCGCTCACCGGGCAGCAGGAGGTCGATCACTCCGAGCATGTCTTCCTGATCGAGAGATTCCATCACGGCCTCGCCGAGTTCCTCTGGCGACGCGGCCCCACCGTCGTTGCCACCCGACATCTGCGTGACGGCGAACACACCCGCCGCACCGATCGCCAACACCCCGACGACCGCTCCGACGAGAATCTTCTTGCTGGAGGTGCTCCGCTCAGCGATCGGGTCGTCGGTCGACCCACCATCGCCCGACGAGTCGTCGGAGGCCACCGGCGACCACACCGGTGGTGGCGGAGGTGGCATGGGGGAGGAACCCGCCCCACCGGTCGGCGGCAGCACGGGTGGCCCGGTCGGTGGAACCGCTGGCGTCCCGTCGCCTGCCGGTTCGGGTTGCCCTGGCTGTTGGGGAGGCATCCATCCCGCCGTGGAGTCGTCACTCATGACCGACACCGTACCCGCCGACCCCGACCGGAAACGGCGCACCTGCCTCGCGGAACGGTGCGTCGCCGACGCCCGTACGATCGAGAAATGCGAATCGCCGTCACAGGAGCAACCGGATTGATCGGGTCGGCGTTGGTGCCGCACCTGCGTGGGCTGGGCCACGACGTCGTCCGCGTCGTTCGAGGTGATGCGTTTGGCTCCGACATTTCGTGGGATCCTGCACGCAGCCAGCTCGACCCCCACGCGTTCGATGGCCTCGATGCGGTGGTCCATCTCGCAGGCGCCGGCATCGGCGACCACCGATGGACCGACGACTACAAGCGCCAGCTGCTCGAAAGTCGCACCATCGGCACCCGCCTCGTCGCCGATGCGATCGCGTCGGCGACCGATGGTCCGAGCGTGTTGCTGTCCGGATCGGCCATCGGCTACTACGGAGCGAGGGGCGACGAGGAGCTCGACGAGTCCTCCTCGGCCGGCTCGGGATTCCTGAGCGACCTGTGCGTCCAGTGGGAAGCCGCCACCGCAGCCGCCGACGACGCCGGCGCTCGGGTCGTCCACGTGCGCACCGGCATCGTGCTGTCGGCGAAGGGCGGGGCACTGAAGAAGCAGCTGCCGCTGTTCAAGCTCGGTCTCGGCAACAAGATGGGCTCGGGCACGCAGTGGCAGAGTTGGATCTCGATCGACGACGAGGTCGGCGCGATCGCCCACCTGCTCTCGTCGAGTGCGTCAGGAGCCGTCAACCTGACGGCCCCGAACCCGGTGACCAACGCGGAGTTCGCGACGACGCTGGGCACGGTCCTGCATCGTCCGACCTTCCTGCCGATCCCCAAGTTCGGTCCCAAGCTGCTGCTCGGCGGCGAACTGGCGGACAATCTGCTGTTCGAAGGCCAGAAGGTGCTGCCGAAAGCCCTGCAGGCCGACGGGTACGAGTTCCGGCATCCCGACCTCGCAGGCGCCCTCGACGCCCTCCTCGTCACCTGAACTTGCTCGGCACCCGGTCTCGTCGCCCGGTCTCCGTCGCCTGGAACGGTCAGCCAACGACAACTGCTTGATCGACGCAATTGTTGCGATGCGTAGGATCTCTTCAGATAGGCTGACTGCATGACCGAGAGGACGACGCGATGACCGAGTGGCTGACCGCTGCCGAGATGCGGGCCTGGCGCGCGTACATCGGCACCAACGCCGACCTGGCGAGCGCACTCGAGGGTGACCTGGCTGCCCACGGCGTGGGCCTCGGCGACTACCAGGTGCTCGTCTACCTGTCGGAAGCACCGGGTCGATCGATGCGGATGTGCGATCTCGCCGAGCACCTGCAGCTCTCCCCCAGCGGGCTGACGCGACGTCTCGACGGGCTCGTGAAGAGCGGCGCCGTGGTGCGCCAGGGTTCCGAGAGCGACCGTCGCGTGATGATGGCGGTGCTCACCGATGTTGGCTATGCGACGCTCGAGGCCGCTGCCCCGCATCACGTCGCCAGCGTTCGGCGACGGATCTTCGACCAACTCGACGCGGCGCAGGTGAGCGCGCTCGAGTCGATCTTCACTGCCATCAACGAGGGCCTCCACGCCGACCCTGCGTGTGCCGCCGCCCGGCTGACCGAGCTGTCGGCCCCAGCCTGAGCTGCTGCTGACATGGTCGACCTCCCGGGGGGATTCCGCAGCTACGTCGCCAACATCGGTGTGAAGGACACGACCGACGACCTCGTCGTCGTCGCCGCCGATCGGCCCGTGGCCGCCTCGGCACTGTTCACCCGCAGCCGGTTCGCCGGGCCCAGCGTGACGTTGTCGCGCCGGCACGTCGCCAACGGTTCGGCGCAAGCGGTCGTCGTGATCTCGAAGAACGCGAACGTGGCGACGGGCCGACAGGGCCACGACGATGCCCTCGAAGTCGCCCAGCTCGTCGCCGAGCGCATCGGCTGTGCCGTCGACGACGTGGTCGTCACGTCGACCGGTGTGATCGGTCGGACCTATCCGATGGATCGAATCCGCACCGGGTTGTCGGCGATCCCCACACCGCTGCCATCCATCGATGCCGACGGCCCATCGGTGGGCATGATGACGACCGACACGGTTCCGAAGGTTGCCGCGGCCACCGTGGCGGGCTCCACGGCCCGGGTGGTCGGCATGGCCAAGGGCGTCGGGATGATCGAGCCCGACATGGCGACCCACATCTCGCTGCTGTTCACCGATGCGGCGGTGCCGCAGGCTGCGCTCGACGCGCTGTTTCGACGCGTGGTCGACTCGACGTTCAACTGCGTCAGCGTCGACACCGACACCTCCACGAGCGACACCACAGTGATCCTCGCGTCCGGGGT
Source organism: Actinomycetes bacterium (assembly GCA_031398325.1). Classification (GTDB taxonomy): domain Bacteria; phylum Actinomycetota; class Acidimicrobiia; order Acidimicrobiales; family Ilumatobacteraceae; genus Sva-07. The sequence continues at coordinate 47 of JANNNB010000356.1, read as the reverse complement.
CGTGGCCGATGTCGACGTCGATGCGTTGGAGGCGGCGGTGCGCGTCG
>JANNNB010000350.1:0-16130 GCA_031398325.1 Actinomycetes bacterium | reverse complement strand
CGATCTGCTCGCGCGCGGTCGAATCCATCGGCGAACCGGGCGGCCTCGTCGTCGAGCAACGCAAGGGCGCGACGTGGGGCACCGCCGACGAGATAGGCCTCGGCTGCGGCCAGCAGCCGAAAGACCCTCTGATCGGCGTCGCGGGTGAGCTCTGCCGATCGCTGGAGGAATCGGCCCGCAGAGGCAGGCGCACCCTTTGCAGCCGAGCGCGTCGCTGCGGCGTCGAGTAGCGATGCGATCTCATCGTCATCGCCGCTCGAACCGGCGGCAAGATGCCAAGCGTGACGATCGGGGTCTGACAAGGGGTCGATCGCGGACGCAAGCGAACGATGGACGCGTCGACGCAACGCGAGCGAGGCACCTGAGTAGACCGCGGAGCGAATCAGCGGGTGCCGAAAGTCGAGCGCATGATTCAGGATCCCTGCTTGCCGCGCTGGCTCCCATGACGTGCGGGCGATTCCCAACCGATCACAGGCGACACCCACCGCCGTCGAATCACCGGAGCGGTCAGCCGCCGCGACGAGCAGCCAAACCTGCGTCTCGTCCGGGAGCGCGCGCACCGTCCTCAGGAAGTGGGCGCGCAGCTTCCCGGCGACCGGGAGCGGTTCGGGTGAGGGCGCCTCGCGTGCGAGCCCCGCATGCCCGAGCACAGCGGCGACCTCCAAGATCGCGAGCGGCACACCCTCGGTCTCGACGACAACTTGTCGAGCAACTTCGGCGTCGAACCGGACGCCAGTTGTTCGTCGGAGAAGTTCCGCCGCATCGTTGTCGTCCAAGCCTCGGATGTGCAGCGCTGGAACTCCGATCAGATCCCGCACTGACGGGCGCGTCGCGAAGACAATCCCGACTCGGTCGGCGTGCATGCGTCGGGCTACCAACAGCAGCGCATCGATCGACTCACTGTCGAGCCACTGTGCATCGTCGACCACGCACAGCAACGGCCGATCATTCGCTACCTCCGACATCAGTTCAAGTGCGCCCAGCGCCGCACCGACCCGATCCGGACGCGGGTCGTCGATCAGTCCCAACGCCGCCCGCAGGTCGTCGATGTGCTCGCCGCTCATTCGCTCGAGGCGCGCGAGCAAGGGCCGAAGTAGACGCTCAAGTCCCGAGAACCCCCAGTCCATCTCTGACTCGGCCCCCGAGACGGCAACGACCTCGAAATCCCGGGCTGACTGGATCGCGTATTCGAGCAGAGCCGACTTCCCGGTTCCCGGGTCACCGTTGAGCGCAAGCGCTCCGCTCAAGCCGAATCGCGCTGCATCGAGCACACGATCGATCGATCGCTGCTCATCGCCCCGGCCCACCAACATCCCGACCTGTGCCCCACCTTCAACCACCACGGGTCCATGGTCCCGGGACGATGGCGGGTGCACCGCCACATTCTCAAATTGGGTTCCCATGTGCGACCTCGACCGCGGAGAGCAGAACACGAGCCACGTTTGTTTCTCGAATGAGTCAGCACAGTACTCCGCTGACTTGTTTCAAGCAAGTTAATTGTATGATTCCGGCATGGCCCGAACAGATTTCAGCGAGATGCAGTGCTCGATGGCCCGAGCGCTCGAGGTTCTTGGCGAAAAGTGGACTCCACTCATACTCCGCGACTTACTCATCGGGTTCACACGGTTCGACGAGATCCGCGAGGACCTCGGAATCGCCACGAACGTTCTAGCAAGGCGCTTGGACAAGCTGGTCGAGCACGACGTCGTGGAAAGGCTGTCCATCGAGGGCTACTCCAATCGGTTCGAGTACCAACTGACAGCGAAGGGTTACGACACACTCGGAATACTGGTGTCGCTCGTGGCGTGGGGCGATCGATGGGAAATCGGCGACTCCGGCCCGCCGACCGAATTCCTGCACACCACGTGCGGCCAATTCACCGTTCCGATATCAGCGTGTGCTGAGTGCGGTCAACCGCTCCAGCCCGAAGATCTCACGTATCACCGAGGCCCGGGCAGCCGATCAGCGCTCGGAACCAAGCTTCTGGCCAACTACCTCGGCAACCCGCGAACTCGACCGGCTGAGAAATGACCAGGTCCGCGTTAACCCGTCTCGAGCGCTCACCTCCGGTCCTGTCTGTTGTCGATGCGAACGCACGCGACCGCGGCCCCACTCGTCGATTCGACGGCGGCGAGGAGTCCCCGTTCGCGCCAGTGACCCTCGAGGGTGGCACCAATGAGGATCCGGTCCACCTCGTGATCGAGCAGGAACGTCGTGATCGCCTGTTCGGGCCCGTCACGCGATACGAGGCCTTTCGCCGGGACTCCGATTGAACTCATGTAGTTCATCACTGACCTCAATCGGCGGCCCGCCTCATGCACGGGACCATCATCAGCAGTGGCGACACTCACACGCGAGCCCAGCGTCGGAGCAATGACAGACACCTCGACGGCGTTCATCATCTCGTCGACGGCCCAGTCCGGAACGTCGCTCTCAGGGAAGTCGTAGGCATCGTCGACGATCACCAGGATTCGGTCTTTGGACATGAGGCAACCGTACGAATCGGCCGCATCCTTCGAATCCTGATCCTTGGCCAGTCGTGGTTCAGTTGGACTTTGCGGCGCAGGCCAGCTCGGCGGACGCAGGCCGGGCCCGTTGTCGAGACGACTGCGTCATCCGTCCGATTTCTGTTCTCGGCCGCAAGCATTCGGCCTTCAACGGCGACTTCGAGAGGGCGTAGCGCCGCATCAGCGCAGCGATCCCAGCTGCGCTTCTCCTGGTCAACAGAGTGTTGGGCGGGGGGAGTGGTGGAGAACGTCGGTCGCGAGGTGTTGGGGGTCAACTCCGTCGATCAAGAGGATCGTGCTTGTCGAGTTGTCGGTTCGGAGCGCCAGGATCGCCTGGTAGGCATCCGAGGCGTACCAGCCCTCGGCGTGAGAGCGACCTGCGAACTCGATCACGACCAGAGTTCCGGGTGTCTGTCCTTCGAGGATGTCAGCCACACCGCCGTGAATGATGAATCGACCGCCGAAGGGCGCCAGTGTGGCGTCGATGCGTTCGAGGTACTCGACAATGCCGGGACCGATCGTCACGTCGTTGAGGATCCCGATGGCGTAGCAGTTCACTGTGGTGATCGGGTCTGGTCGGTTCTGATCGGTCATGGGTGGCTCCGGTGGTCGGGGACCGAGGTTGCGGGTGGCGTTCCGGCCTCGGTGACGGTGAATTGGCCCATCATGCCGCGGTCTTCGTGTTGGGTGATGTGGCAGTGGTACATGTATGGCGTATCCGCGTCGGCGTAGTCGCTGAACTCGACGAGGAGCCGGACGGTGCTGTCGGGCGGCATGTAGACGGTGTCGTGGCGTCCGGTGAGCGCCGGTGGGGGTGGGGCGCCATCGAGTTCCAGGACCTGGAACTGGGTGTCGTGGATGTGGAAGTTGTGGGGGATACCACCCTGGTTGGAAATGGTCCAGATCTCGCTGGTGTCGACGGCCACGGTGTGGTCGACTCGTGACATGTCCATCGACTTGTTGTCGATCGTCGAGGATGACGTGAGCACCATCACTCGCTCCGCAACAGCCGCGGAGGGGTCAGGGCTCGATTCCGTGTCGAGTTGTTGGGGGAGTGGCTCGCTGGTCGTGATGGTGTCGGTGGCGCGCAGCTCGAGCAGATCGAACTGGTCGTCGCCGCCGGTGAAGCGGTCGTTCCATACTCCGGCTCCGAGCTCGGGTTCGTAGGAGCGCAGGGCGAGGCGTTTGCCGGCGTCGATGTCGATGACGATCTCGACGCGGTCACCGGGGGAGATCTGTACCCGGTCGAGCTCGACGGGTCGCGGGAGGAGTCCGCCGTCGGTTCCGACGAGTTGGAACGGGCGGTCGCCGTCGAGTCCGAGGTTGTAGATGCGGGCGTTGGAGGCGTTGAGGATGCGCAGGCGGACCTTGTCGGTGGTCACCTCGAAGTAGGGGTCGATGGTGCCGTTGATGGCGATGGTGTCGCCGAGGAAACCGGTGGGGCTGATCATCGAGGTCCCGAAGTCGAGGGAGCCGTCGTCGTCGAAGTTCTTGTCCTGGACGATGACGGGGATGTCGTCGATCCCGTAGTCGTGTGGGAGCCCGGCGGGTTGGTTGTGGGGGTCGTCGATGAGGAACATCCCGGCGAGGCCGCGGTAGATCTGCTCGCTGGTGCGTTCGTGGGGGTGCGGGTGGTACCACAGGGTTGCGGCGGGCTGGTCGATGTCCCACTCGGGCGACCAGGTGTCGCCGGGCTCGATCGGCTGGTGGGGCCCGCCATCGGCGACGGCCGGCAGGTGCATGCCGTGCCAGTGCGTCGTCGTGTCCTCGTCGAGCGAGTTCGTCACGTTGACCGTGACCGACTCGCCTCGCTCTGCGCGCAGCGTCGGGCCGAGGTAGGCGCCGTTGACGCCCCAGATGTCGGTCGGGCGGCCGGTTCCGAAGTCGTGGACCGCCGGGGCGAAGTCGAGGTCGAACACCCGCCGACCGTTCTCGATGCGTCCCTCGTCGAGCGGTGGGATGTGGACCTGGTTGGTGAAGGCCTGTGTGCCGACGGTGTCGATGTTGGCCGAGGCGTACAGGTAAACGATCACGCTGACGACGGCGACGACGATCACCCCGGCGGCGGCGACGCCGCGGACGACCCAACGGCGCAACCGACTGCGGCGCTGTCGTGGGACTGATTGGTCGTCGTTGTTCACGTCTGGGTCGGTCATGACTGGGGATCCTTCGCCGGATGGGTGGGGCTGAGGCGGGTGGGGGGTTCCCAGTGCATGAAGCTGGCTGTCTGCTTGGCACCGGAGCGAAGCAGACGAGGCAGGATGAGGTCGCGGATCCTCGCGGTGATCGGCCCGGCTGCCTTGGAGGATGTGTTGCGGCGGGCGGTGCGTACTGCGAGTCGGGTGCGTTCCTGTCGCTGTTGCTCGAGGGATGCGAATGCCTGTTGGCCCGGGCCGTGTTTGGCGATGAGCGCCGCCAGGACGACCGCGTCCTCGATGGCGAGGGAGGCCCCCTGTCCCGCTGATGGCGAGCTGGCGTGGGCGGCGTCGCCGATGAGGCAGACCCGTGGCGTGTGCCAGGTGGGCAGTGTCGCGAGATCGGTGATCGGCCAGGCGCCGACCGGGTCGTCGCTGCCGGCGAGGATCTCGCCGATGATCGGCACGTCGTCGGCGAAGAGGTCGAGCAGGACCTTTCGCCAGCTGTCACCGGTGTACCGGCCGACGTCGGTGGGTGTCGGTGGTCCTCGATGGGGGATGTTGGCGAACCACCAGATCTCGCCCGTCGGGGTGGCGTAGTAGGCGAAGAAGCCGTGTCGGCCGAACACCATCCGTTGAGGTCCTTGCACGATCCCGGCAGGAACGGACCGACAGAAACCAGCGACATCGATCAGCCCCAGGTAGTTGGGATCTGGCGCTTTCTCGCCGAGGACGTGTTGCCGCACCGCGGACCGCACGCCGTCGGCGCCGATCACAGTCTCGGCGGATTGCGTCGTGCGATCGTCGAACTGCATCGTGACGCGAGTGTCGGTCTCGGTGATCGTGCTCACGCGGCGCTGCCATTCGATGGTGACAGCGTGTGCGCTGGCGGCGTCGAGCAGGATCCCGTGCAGGTCGGCCCGGCGGATCATCGTGTTGCTGAACCCGAACTCCTGGCGTTCGTGGCTCGCGTCCAGACGCGAGATCGAGCGTCCGTCAGAACTGAGGAACTCGATTCCCGAGCTCGGTGAACCTGCGGTCTCGACGGCCTCGGCGACCCCGATGTAGTCGAGTGCCCGCATCCCGTTGGGGGCCAGGTTCAAGAACGCTCCGGTGGTCCGCTGTCGGGCCTCGTCACTGCCCTCGTACACCTCCGACTCGATTCCCGATTGGGCGAGGGATACAGCAAGGGCGAGCCCGCCGATACCGCCACCGATGATGGTCACCTCCTGGGCGTCGCTCGTGCGGCCGATGGCAGGGGTCGGCTGTCGGTTCTCGGTCATGGTGACCCCACCGTGACAGGCTCAGCCGACGCTGTGGGGTCGGCCGGTGCCGCTTCGGGGGGTGTACGGACCTCGGGAGGGCGCACGCCGCCTTCGACATGGACGGTGGGGAGCAGCCGGTCGACCCAGTTGGGGAGCCACCAGTTGCGGTCACCGAGCAGTTCCATGGTGGCGGGCACCAGGATCATCCGCACAATGGTCGCATCGACGAACACGGCGGTGGCCAGGCCGAGTCCGAACAGCTGCAACGCACGGTCGCCGGAGAGGACGAAGCCGGCGAAGACGACCACCATGATCGCTGCGGCGGCGGTGATCACGCGGGCAGTCGAGGCGAGTCCGTGAGCAACGGAGTCGGCGTTGTCGCCGGTGCGGTCGTATTCCTCCTTTATGCGTGACAGGAGGAACACCTCGTAGTCCATGGAGAGGCCGAAGACGATCGCGAACAGCATCATCGGTGCCCACGCTTCGACCGGTCCGGGTTCGCCGACACCGAGCAGGTCTGCGCCCCAGCCCCATTGGAACACGGCGACGAGGACTCCGTAAGCAGCACCGATGGAGAGCAGGTTCATGATCACCGCCTTCAGCGGCACGAGAATGCTGCGGAACACGACCAGCAGTAGCAAGAATGACAGCGACAGCACGACTGCCATGAACATGGGGAGGCGATCGCCGACGAAGTCGGCGTAGTCGATGACGGCGGCCTGGGCGCCACCGACATGCACGACGAGTTCGCTCGTCGCGGTGTGGGGTGCGATCACGTCGTCGCGGAGCCGGTGGACGAGTTCGCTGGTTCCTTCGTCCTGGGGTGCGGTGGTTGGGACGACCTGGAGGACGGCTGCGTCGCCGGCTTCGTTCCACATGGGTGGGGTGACCGCAGCGACGCCGTCGGTTTGCTGCATTGCTTCGACAAGTTGGTCGAGATCCGCTTTCGCCGTCGGCGTCGAGGCGTCCACGGCGAGGATCAGTGGGCCGTTGAAACCGGGACCGAAGCCGTCGGCGAGCAGGTCGTAGGCGCGTCTGGTGGTGTCGGTGGTCGGCCGGTTGCCAGCGTCGCCGAAGCCGAGACGCATCGATGCGACCGGGACGGTGAGGGTGAGCAGCAGGACGAAGCCGGCGATGGCAGGAAGGAGCGGTCGGCGTTGGATGAACCGGCTCCAGCGTGCCCACATGGCGTTGTCGTGGTTGTCGCTGCGGTTGCGTCGGTGCGGGAGGCCGAGCCGGTCGATGTTGCCACCGACGAAGCCGAGCATGGCCGGGAGCAGGGTGAGTGAGGCGAGCATCGTCATCAGCACGCCGCTGGCGGCGGCGAGTGCGAGTGCTCGGTTGACGTCGAGTCCGATGAGGAACAGCCCCATCACCGAGATCACCACTGTGGTACCGGCGAGCAGAACGGCGCGGCCGGCGGTGTCGATGGCCTGCTCGACCGAGGCAAGCGGCGTGAGGCCTGCGGCGAGGGCTTCGCGGTAGCGGGTGACGATGAACAGCGCGTAGTCGATGCCGACTCCGATGGCGAGCATGCCGACGAGCTGCAGCGTGAAGCTCGGCATCGTGAACACGTTGGCCAGGATCGTGACGACGCCGACGCCGGTACCGATGCCGAACAGTGCGGTGACGATCGGCAGGCCCATTGCGAGCACCGATCCGAACGCGATGAGCAGGATCACGATCGCCGCGATCAGTCCGATCATCTCGCCGCCACCTTCTGCGGGTTCGACGAAGCGGTCGCCACCGATCTCGAGCTGGGCGCCGGCGATCGTTGTGGCGTCGGTGAGGTCGCGGATCTGGTCGACGGCGACGGTGTAGTCAGCGGCGGATCGAGTGCTGAGGCTGATCTCGGCGTAGGCGATCTTGCCGTTCGGGCTGATCTGGTAGCTGCCGCCGGTGTCGTAGGGGCTGGCGACGATGACGTCGTCCACGTCGTCGCGGATCTGGTTCAGGAGGCCGTCGAAGGCGTCGTGCACCTCCGGTGAGCTGACACCGTCAGGGGCGTCGACGACGAGGATCGCTTGGGCTCCGGCGCGTTCGGGGAACCCGCTTGCCTCGAGCAGGTCGAGGGCGGCTTGGCTCTCGGAGCCGGGGAGTTCGAACTCGTCATGGAAGGTGCCGCCGGCAGCGGACCCGATGGCGATCAGGCCGACGAGGAGTGCGAGCCAGGCGGCGACGACGACGCGGCGACGTTGGAAGCACACCCGAGCGAGGCGGGCAAAGGCAGACGGCGTCGTCGGCGAGGTGGGGGGCGCGACGGGCGAGTTGGGCTGGTTCACGTGGTCACCGTGAGGTTGCTGGCGCTGTGGAGTGTGATGTCGAACCGGTCGCGGGCGAGTTCGAATCCGGGTGTTGCGAGCGTGGTTGGGCCGCCGACAGAGCCGAGGCGCTGCTCGTCGACGGTCAAGTTCCGTGCGCCGCCGCTCAGTGCGACCCGTACGGCGACACCGATCGGTCGACGGATCGTGACGTTGCTGGCAGAACCCAGTTCCACCGCCACGGTCCCGGCCGGGTGCGGCAGCCCGAGCGAGACATCGCTGAGCCCGCCGTCGACGCGTAGGCCTTCGAGGTGGAGCCCGCTGAGGTCGGCGACCACTCCCGCCACACCTCCGTCGACGTCGATCGTCCAGGGGATGCTGGCGTCGAGGAGGAGCGCATCGGTGCGGCTGCGACGAATCGACACCCGCGGGAACGTCAGGGTCACATCGCCGCCGTCGACGGTCATGTCCGGGAGGTGGCGGTCGCAGCGGGCGTGGATGAGTTCGCCGGGTGCAGTGCCCGCGTTGAGCGTTGCGTCCTGCAGGCCGTGGCGGATGCTGAGTCGACCAGCGGTTGCGTTGGAGGTTGGTGCAGTGAGTTCGGTGATGGTGCTCATGAGAGAGGCTCCTTGGGTGTCACGGCGACGGGGACGTCACATCGGACTGGGGAGCGAGGAACGGTATCAGCCATATAGATGATTCGGTCAACCGACTGTAAAACTCTCTCATTTGATTGACTGGACCGGCTGGTATGGTGACAGCGATGAGTCGAGCACCGTCCCCAGCAGAGCCCCCGCCGACCGCCGTGCGTCCCCGGCGGTCCCCGCGGCCCGACGAGCGCCAGCGCGATGCCGACCGATCACAGCAACTGATCATCACGGCGGCACGTACCGAGTTCGCGGCCAAAGGGTTCGCCGGTGCTCGCGTCGCCGAGATCGCCCAACGGGCGGGGGTGAACAAGCAGCTGATCACCTACTACTTCGGCGGAAAGGAGGGCCTGTACCAGGCCGTGCTTCTGCAATGGCATGAACTCGAGAACCGTCAGCGCGCCGGGGCTGCGTCGCTCGAGGACCTCGTCATTGCCTACCTGCGCGCCAACCACGACCAGCCCGAGCTGGTCAGGATGTTGCTGTGGGAAGGGCTCACCCAGGACCAGTCCGCATCCGAAACCGCTCCCGACGACGTCGAGCACTCGCTCACCGACGAACTCGCCGCGCTCCATCGCCGCCAGTCCGACGGCGAGCTGGACACGGACCTCGACCCCGCCTTCGTGCTCCTCGCACTGATGGGTGCCGTCGCAGCAGGTACCACGATGCCCCACGTCGTCCGGCAACTGTGCGGGATGAGCGCCACCTCGGAGGAATTCCTCGACGCGTATGGCGAGCAACTCCGACGCATCGTCCGACACCTGCAACGTCCATCCCAGGATCTGCCGGTCGTTTGATCGGGTCCCGACACGGTCTCTGGAACGGCTCGACACACTGGGATCGATGCCTTCAATTCCCGACTCTCACGTCGACCTCCTGATTCGGCCGTCGCCCGCTGTGTTGGCCACGGTCATGCCCGATGGTCGACCACAGGCGAGCGTCGTGTGGGTCGACTACACCGACGAGATCCTGACTCTCAACACCGAACGCGGACGGCGCAAGACGAAGAACACTGAAATCGCCCAGGAACTCTTCATCTCGCTGGGCACGGTCAAGTCACACCTGTCGAGCCTGCAGGACAAGATCGGCGCCCGGAATCGCGTCGAGCTCGCAGCGTTCGCCTGGCAGACCGCCCGCATGCGCGACGAGCGGACCAACTGATCGAGCAGTTCGTCCACTCCCGGGACGACGCCGGCGAGGTGGCGGTCACGTCACGATTGCGCGTCGTGCACGAGAATCGCGATGTGCACCCGGTTCGTGACCGCGAGCTTGGTGAGAAGACGCGAGACGTGCGCTTTGACGGTGGCCTCGCTCATGAACAGCGATGCGGCAATCTCGGCGTTTGATGCGCCGGAACCCACCGCAATCGCGACCTCCCGCTCCCGGTCGGTGAGCGACGTCAGGCGCTGGGCTGCGGAGTGACGGCGATCTGTCATTTCGCCGTTGCCGAGGTGGGAGAGAAGTGTGCGGGTGACCGACGGTGAGAGCATCGCTTCGCCTGCGGCCACGAGCCGCACGGCATTCACGATCTCGGTGGGCGCTGTGTCTTTCAACAGGAACCCGTCGGCGCCGGCCCGCAGCGCGCTCATGACATGCTCGTCGGCCTGGAATGTGGTCAGGACGATGACGTGCGGCGGATTCGTCAGCCGGCGGAGGGCCGATGTGGCGGCGATGCCGTCCATGCCGGGCATCCGGATGTCCATCAGGACGACATCGGGTCGATGCGCCCGCACGGCCGCGACGGCATCGGTGCCGTCCGCAGCCTCGCCCACCACGTCGATCTCCTCTGACGACGACAGGATCATTCGGAGGCCGGCACGCACCAACGCGTCGTCGTCGACCAACAGCACCCGGATTTTCACCAAGGCAGGTCGGCCTCGACTACGAAGTCACCGGAAGCGTCGGGTCCATGCACCAGGACACCATTGGCCAGGGTCACCCGTTCCTGCAGACCAAGTAGGCCGGTGCCGGAACCCGGCAGAACCGGACGGTCGTGGGCGCCCACTGCGGCTGGGTTCCGAACGCATACATGCAGGCCGCGGTTCGGCGCTCCCGCCACCCGAACCTGGGCGAGGGTGCCGCGAGCGTGCTTGCTGATATTGGTCAGCGCTTCCTGCACGATGCGGTATGCGTCGCGACCCAATGGGCCAGGTGCGGCAGCTGCACCGTCCACTTGCATCTCGAAGTCGACCTTCGCGCCGGCACGGCGGGTCTCTTCCACCAAGCGTGGTATGTCAGCCAACGTCGGTTGTGGCACCGTGGAGGCCCGCTCCTGCCCCGGCTCCTCGCGCAGGACGCCGATCACGTCCCGCAACTCTTCCAGCGCTTGGTGGGCTGTCAACCGAAGCAGTGCTGCGCTCTCGCGCACCTGGGCGGGGGGCAGGTCGGGCGCGACTTCGAGCGCCCCGGCGTGCAGCGACACCAGGGAGATGCGGTGGGCGAGCACGTCGTGCATCTCCCGTGCGATGCGGGTCCGCTCGGCGAGGCGGGCACGTTCGGTGCGGACGAGCTGATCGGCCTCAGCCCGTTGGGCACGGTCGCGCAGGGTGGCCAGGAGCTGACGCCGAGCACGGACGTACATGCCCCAGGCGGTGGCGGCGGCCGCAAGCGCCAGCGTCGGCAGCATCACCGACCAGGGATCGGTCCGCCCGAGCCAGATCGAGCACACCACTGCGGACGGAACGAACAGAGCGGCGATGAGCAGGGCGGGCCGGACGTGGCGGTGCACAGCGAGCGAGAACAGTGCGAACAGGCCGGCGATCGTGCCGAAGGTCGAGAACGCGCCCAGCAGGACGCACAGCAGCGCCACCCCGAACGGCCAGCGACGTCGCCACCACAGTGAGAGACAGCAGAGGGTTCCGAACGCGGCGTCGGTGGCCAACTGCGTCGAGGACATCGGATTGGCGGTGACATCCCCGGTGATGCTCAAGATGAGAGCACCGAGAGCGGCGGCGATGACGAACGCAGCGGCATCGACGGACCAATCGCGGGTAGTCCTGGGCGTCACCTTGTCGGCATGAGCCGACTCGCTCGGCGCCAGCATCGCCGTGGGGCCGGTCTGAGCCCACCATCTACGAAGCCATGACATGACCCGAGCGTACGGCTCACGGGCCCCGCGCAACATCGACGAAAGTCGGTACTGCGACCAACGAAAGTCCAAACGTCGGGAGCGGGCAACCTCCCTTCGGACATCGGATCGTGGCCTTTCGCCAGATGCGGTGGCGCACCGGCCGGTTCAGGCTGAACACATGATCACGACAACCGCTCTGACCAAGAGCTACAAGCACACGCCGGTCGTGCGCGACGTCTCGTTGCACTGCGAACCCGGCACCATCACAGGTTTTCTCGGGGCCAACGGCGCCGGCAAATCCACCACCCTGAAGATGATCGCCGGGCTGGCGCGACCCGACCGCGGCACGTCGACCGTCGACGGTCGACCGTTCGTCGAGCTCCCCAATCCGACGCGTGTCGTCGGGATGCTGCTCGACGCGTCGGCGATGCATCCCGGGCGCAGTGGGCGGGCGACGCTCACGATCGCGGCGCGGATGGCAGGCGTCCGCACCGGGCGGGTCGAGCACCTGTTGGACCTCGTCGGGATCGCCGATGCGGCGGACAAGCGGGTCGGGACCTACTCGCTCGGCATGCGCCAACGCCTCGGCATCGCCCAGGCCCTCATCGGTGATCCGTGGGCGCTGATCCTCGATGAGCCGGCGAACGGGCTCGATCCCGATGGCATCGCCTGGATGCGAACGCTCCTTCGCGACTTCGCCGACCACGGCGGCACGGTGCTGTTGTCGAGTCACCTGCTCCACGAGGTGCAAGCCACCGCCGATCATCTCGTCATCATCTCCGGCGGTGCGGTGGTAGCCGCCGGTCGGCTCGACGATTTGCTTGCCAGCTCCACGATCCTCGTGCGCAGCCCCGACCCCGGTGCACTTGCCGCGGCGCTCCAGGCTGCGCAGATCGACTACGTCGCGGGGCCGGGCGATGCGCTCACTGTGGACATCTGCGGAGGTCGAGTCACGACCGAGGTGCTGGCCGGCGTCGCCCGCGATCACCAGGTGCTGCTCAGCGAGTTGCGTCAGTCCGAGACAAACGGGCTGGAACAGCTGTTCTTCTCTCTCACCGCCGCCCCGGCGGCTACCGCCCAGGAGGTAAACGCATGACCACGTCCGTGTCACCCCGAACCCCCGCCCCCCGAACCTCCGCCCTTCAAACCAATGGCTTCGACGCGGGACCGTCGGCGCCCGGACCTATCCCGTTCTCACGGCTCGTCCGGGTCGAGTGGTCCAAGGCCACCGACACACGCTCTGCGCGCTGGCTCCTCGCTCTCGTTGGGCTGGGGACCGTTGGGATGATGCTGGTGCCGGTCCTCGCCCCATCGACCTTCGATCAGACCTACACGAGCTACCTCGCGGTCGCCTCCATCGCACAGGTGACCCTCCTGCCGGTCGTGGCGATCCTGATGCTCACGGGCGAATGGAGCCAACGCAGCATCATCACCACGTTCACCCAGGAACCGCGCCGCATCCGAGTCCTGAACGCCAAGCTGGCGGCGGCGCTGATGCTGGGGAGTGGTGCTGCGTTGTTTGGCGGACTGGTCACCGCCGCCGGCCTCGCGCTGGCGGAAGCATCGGGCCGCGCCCTGGAGGCAAACCTGAGCGTCGGCCACATAACCGGCTATCTGCTCTACCTGCTCCTCAACGTCCTCGGAGGCGTCGCGGTCGGCGCGCTGGTGCAGAACTCCGCCGGGGCCATCGCCGCCTACTTCGCCCTCAACGGCGCGTTTGCGCTGCTCGGCACCGTCTCGACGCTGATCGCCGACTGGATCGACACGGCGACCACCTGGAACTGGGTGCTCGACAACGACTGGAGCGGTCACGTGCCGCAGATCTTGGTCTCGATCGTCCTCTGGGTGGCCATCCCGCTCGCCGCCGGCGCCGTCCGCACGGTACGTCGCGACGTCGGCTAGTCCGCTCGTCCTGAACCCCCCAACCAACCCCCAACACCTTTCAGAAAGAACGACCCATGAAACACCACCATCACCAACACCACCGACTCGTCGTCACCATCTGCGGCCTCGCAGCCCTCGCGGCTGGCGGGCTGCTCACCGGGTGCGGATCGGACGAACCGTCGACCACCTCACCCACGACCTCCGAGACGGCACAGAACTCTCTGCCGTCGCTCACCTACGCAGCGCAGGGCAGCCACGCAGTTGGCTATCGCGAATTCACCACCGCCGGCGCAGAGGAACAACCCCTGACGCTGCGAGCGTGGTACCCCGCTGTTTCTACCACCGGCGAGCCCGGGCCGATCGACTACACCGCGCCCAACAAGTTCGACGAACAGATCACCCCCGGCGAGCAGATCACCAGCGTCGGCCAAGCATTCGCCGACGCTCAACCGGAACAGACCGATGAGCCGTACCCGCTCGTGGTCTTCTCCCATGGCTACTCCCTGAGCCCGATCGTCTACAGCACGCTGGTGGAGCACTACGCATCGCAGGGCTACGTCGTTCTTGCTCCCGAGCACAACGAAGGCTTCGACGGATCACTCACCGGATTCTGGGAGGAGTTGATCGACAGGCCTGTCGACATCCGTCGAACCATCGACTATGCGGAACAACTGACCGAATCCGGAGCACCGCTGGCCGGAATGATCGACCTGGACAACGTCGCCGTCGTCGGCCACTCCTACGGCGGGTACACCGCGCTCGCGGCTGCCGGCGCACGGTTCGACTTCGCCGCCTACAAGACGCGCTGCGCGGCACTGACAGCAGATGATCCGCTGAACTTCTTTTGCGCTCCCATTCCCAACGAGTCGGACATGGCCATGCGAGCCGGACTTGACGAGGTCCCCTCCGGTCTCTGGCCGTCCTTCGGAGACCCGCGAGTCAAAGCCGCCATCTCGCTGGCAGGCGACGCATACCCCTTTGATCAGCGCGGCCTCGCAAAGATCGACGTTCCCATCATGGCGATGGGCGGAACAGTCGACGAAGGCACCCCGTACTCGTGGGGCGCGAAACTCACCTACGACCATGTAGGCAGCGAGAACAAGACGCTCGTCAGCTTTCCCGGCGCAGGCCACTTTCTCTTCGCCGACCCGTGCGAGAACCTTGCGTGGGTCGAGAACTCCGTCTACCGCGACGGGATCTGCACCGACGCCGTCTGGGACACACGGCCTCTCGACATCGTCACGCACTACACCACTGCGTTCCTTCGCGACACGCTCAACGACGACCCCGAAGCTCGGGCCACCCTCGCTGGTCAGCAGCCCGATCTCGACAACGTCGAGTACAACACGACAAATCAGCCCTGACAGGCGATCAGCCACGAGAACGACGCGACGCGATCGGACTCGCGTCGCGTCGTTCGCGCGGCGAAATCGGCGGCGAACTGGCAGCGGGGCCAGCCTCGATTGGGCGTACGGCACCCAGCGCGACGATATGAGGTGAGCGACGGATGCCTCGTCGCGCCATTCCTCGTCGGTCGGCTCGGGGTTGTAGATGCGGTAAGGGATGGTCAACTCGTCACCGTCTGACGTGACCGTGAAGACCTCGTCGTGCCAGTGATTCGCCATCAGAATGCCGCGAATCAGACCCTTCGCAACGCCCCGGATGTCTGACGGAAACGCCAGCGACTGACGATCGGCGTACTCGTCGAGATCCGCAGGTGAGGTCCGCCGCACCCGCCCAGCGTGCCCGATGTGGAGCGAGGTTGCTAGTACCGAGCGATCCCTCTTTGTGTCAAGTGGGTCTTCGAGGCGGTTGTTGGGGCGCGTTCGGGTTGGCCCGTGACAGGCGGGTTCGGGCGCGCGTAGCGTTGTGTTTGGGTCCGGGAGTGTCTTGATCCGAAGTGCCGGTGTTCCAGGGATTGGCCGGCCGCGCTGGATTGAAGAGTCGTTCCTGGGTTGTCCTCCCGGGCCTACTTGGCGGCGGCGTCGAGGCGGAGTTGTCGGATCGGTGCGGTCCCGTTGTACGCGGCGAAGTGACCTGGGGTCGCGAACCTGGTGACGTCACCGGTGTATCCGATGATGAGCGCGGCGATGATCGGACCGACGCCGAAGATGTCGGTGAGCGACGTCCCGGACGCTGACGGATGGCGATCTCGACGGAAGTCGGCCGGAACCGGACTCTGCCGACGTGTTCGTGGTGTTCTCCTCGCCGTCGGCTGACGTCACCGTCGGGATGCCACCCAGGCCAGAGCGTCCTCGTGCGCCCGCGCCAGGGTGCCGCCCACCCGTTCGTCGGCCAGGTACAGGTCGTCGGCGTCGATCACGTCGGTGACCCGGGCGACGCGCAGTTGCTCGAGCACGC
>JANNNB010000341.1:0-2754 GCA_031398325.1 Actinomycetes bacterium | reverse complement strand
TCATCGAGTGATCCGCCCCCCGGCTCACCTGACGAGAACCACCTCCCTCGCTGCGTTGCAGCGTGAACACCAAACCCCCCAACAAGGAGAATGAAATGAACTACCGCACCCGAACCGCCAAGCTGATGATCGCAGTGGCGTCGTTGTCGCTCGTTGCTGCCGCATGCGGAAGCGACGACAGCGATTCGACGTCGACCGACGCACCGGCAGCTGCTCCGGCCGCTACCGATGCGATGGAGGAGGACATGACCGAGACCACCGAAGCGATGGAGGAGGACATGACCGAGACCACCGAAGCGATGGAGGAGGACATGGACGAAGCAGCGCCGACGGGCCCGCTGTGCTCAGCTGTTCCGGCTGATGGCGAAGGTTCGTTCGCCGGGATGACCGACGACACCGCTGCGACCGCGGCCAGCAACAACCCGCTGCTGTCGACGCTGGTGACCGCCGTGACCGAAGCCGGTCTCGTCGACACGCTCAACAGCGATGGTCCGTTCACGATCTTCGCCCCGGCCAACCCGGCCTTCGAGGCACTCCCGGCGGGAACACTCGATGCCGTGCTCGCCGACAAGGAGCTGCTCACGTCGATCCTGACGCTGCACGTCGTTGCGGGCGAGAGCCTGTCGAGCGCCGACCTCGCCGAGCTCGACTCGGTGACCACGGTGAACGGAGCGGACATCACCCTCGAGGTGGCTGACGACGGTTCACTCATGGTCAACGGCCAGGCAACCGTCGGCTGCGCCGACATCCAGACCTCCAACGCCACGGTCCATGTGATCGATGCGGTGTTGATGCCCTGAATCGGCGGAACCTGACAGTGGGGCGGAGTGGCGACGGGCCGCTCCGCCCCTCTGTCGCGTCCGGGCTTTGTTGCCAGCGAATGTGATCTGATCACATTCGGTGCCCGAACCATCACCATGACGCTGGTATCGATGATCGATCTGCTCGCGGTGCTCCGCCCCGACGTCGATGCCGACATCGTGTGCGTCCGTCTCCGCGGTGGCGCCACCTATGTGTTGTCGATCCGAGAAATCCTCCGCGAGGGTGATCTCTGGACTCGCATCGAGCGTGACGGCGACGGCGCGACCCGAGCGATACTGTTTTCGGATCGTCGGGACGTCCCGACCGAAGCGATCATCTCGGTGCGGGCTGCGAAGTTTGCGGAGTTCGTCGGGTCGACGTCAGTTGGGTCGACGTGAGTGTGAGTAGAGCAACCATGACGAATTTGGTGCCAATCGTCTCGCATCCCTGGCATCATGATCCGATCGTGTCGTCGGCCCCGGATCTGCAGTCGATAATGGGCCAGGTGGTGCTCGGTGATGAGCGCGCATTCGCTGGTCTCTATGACGCATTGGCGGCGGTTGTGTACGGAACGGTCAAGCGGGTGCTGCGCGATCCTGCGATGTCCGAAGAGGTCACCCAGGAGGTGTTTGTCGAGCTGTGGCGAACTGCTGCCCGGTTCGACCCGACCCGGGCGAGTGTGTCGACTTGGGCGGTTACAATTGCTCGTCGCCGGGCGGTCGATCGGGTCCGTGCCGAGCAGTCGCAGCGCAATCGGATCGAACGAGCGAGCCAACGCCGGCCCGACGACGTCGAGAACACCGACGTGTCGGTCATTGCCTCCCTCGACGTGGAACGGGTGCAGCGTGCGCTCGCGGAGCTTCCCGACGATCAGCGGGTGGTGATCGAGATGGCGTTCATCGACGGCGACAGCCACTCCGAGATCGCCGAGCGACTCGATCTTCCCTTGGGGACCGTCAAAGGTCGCGTTCGTGGCGGCCTGAAGAAGCTCGGTGGCAGACTGGGAGCGGGCCATGACATCTGACCGGATCGACGAACTGATCGCCCTCGCAGCGCTGGGGGAGCTGACTGCCGCTGACGAACGTGAACTCGACGAGGCCACCCGTGCCGACGGGGCCGTGGCCGAAGAATTGGCGGAGGCGCTCGCCTCGGCTGCAGCGATACAGCGAAGTGCGATCCAAGATCCGCCTCCGGGACTGCGTGACAGCGTCCTGGCAGCGATCCGTGTGACCACACAGGAGGGGAGCGAGGCAGGTTCCGGTCCCAGTGGAGTCGGACCGCTGTCGGACGTGGTCGTGCCGATTACGAGCGCCCGAAGTCGCAGGTCGCGACCGCTGTTGGCGGCTGTCGCTGCTGCTGCGGTGCTGTTGGTGGGTGGCATCGTCGTGGTGTCGCAGGACGAAGCCGGAACCGACGAGGTCGCGTCTGTTATGGAGGCCCCTGATGCCATCACCCAGGTGCTCGAGGGCGACCTTGGCGGCACGCTGCTGGTGACGTATTCCGAGTCGGAGGGCGCCGTCGTGGTCGAAGGTCAGGGCGTGCCGACGGTCGGCGACACGGAGACCTATCAGCTCTGGCTCGTCGATGATGATGGAGCAACTTCGGCGGGCCTGTTCCGTCCCGCCGAGAATGGCTCGGTGAGCGAACGATTCAACGGCGTCGACCCGACCGGGTTTGTGCTCGGTGTCACCCAGGAGCCTGCCGGTGGCAGCGATTCCCCTACCCTGCCAATCATCGCGTCGACCTGAACAACTACGTCACACCCGCTCGTCATGATGACAGCATGGGCAACGGGGGCAAGTACGTGGAACGCCAACGGGCACGCGAGTTGCGCGCCGAGGCATGGACTCTTCAGGAGATCGCCGATGAACTCGGCGTGTCGAAAGGTTCAGCGTCAGTTTGGGTACGCGACGTCCAGTTCGTACCGAAGCCCCGCAACCGAGGGCATGAAGG
>JANNNB010000320.1:0-6059 GCA_031398325.1 Actinomycetes bacterium | reverse complement strand
CGACCACGACCACGACCACGACCACGACCACGACCACGAGACCGGAGAGCAGGGCCGGGGTCATCCGGTCGACGTGACCGAGCTGGTCAACGACGACTGGCATTCGGCGCTGCACGCGTGTGTCCTGCTGGAGGCGCTGCTCGTCCGGGTCGCCCAGCAACTCGACTCGGTTGGTGCTCGCTGGCTGCTGACGAAAGGACCGGCAGTCGCGCATCTCGACTATCCAGAGGTGGCCCTGCGGACATTCGCCGACATCGATCTGGTCGTACATCCGGACGACGGGTACCAGGTGATGGACCTCCTCGACCCCGAACGGGTTCACGGTCCCGCCGCCCGCGAGTTCGCGAATCGCTACGGCAAGGGCTGCACCGTGATGGTCGACGACATGGAGGTCGATCTGCACGTGCGGTTCGCCGTCGGACGATTCGGCGTTCGTGCCCGAATGGCCGACATGTTCGAGCACACGGAGTCGATCACGCTGGCGGGCCGAGTCATCCCCGCATTGTCCGCCGAGTACCGGCTGCTCCATGCCTGCCACCACGCATGCCTCGGCGGCGAGGCCGAACTCCGCGCGTTCAGGGACGTGGCCCAACTCGCACTGGGCACGCCAGGTGCGATGGACGGAGCCTGGCAGATCGCCCGATCGTGGGACGTCGAGGCGGTGGTCGCTGCAGCTGTTGTCGAGACCTGGCGACGGCTGCGACTCCCATCCGGGCATCCGTTCCTTCAACGGGCCGAGCTGGTCGCGACGAGTCGCGCCGATCGCCGGGCCCTCGCCGTGTTCGCACGCGGTGACCGATTTCGGCGGCAGTCGCTGACCGCCTTGACGGTCCTGCGCCTGCGCGAGCAGCCCCGATTCCTCTACGCGTCCTGGCAACTGGCCCGCGAGCACCGACGATGACCGTGCCAATGGATCCCACCATGGAGATCGGTCCCCTCCGGATCGCCGACGTCGACGTGCTGATCCGCACCAACAGCACCGACCTTGCCACGGTCGCCCGTCGCGTCTTCGCCGGCCTCGACCGTCCGCCGGGATCGCCTCCGGCGTCGCGCTCGGTGACGTTCGAGACGGTCGGTCATCGCGACCCGGAGCCGCACTGGAGCATCCATCGCGACGGTCAGCCCTGCGAGACGGAGCTGACGGACGCCGGGGTGCTCGTCCATCAACAGTGGGAACTGAATCGGCTCGCCATTGAATCCGTCCCCACGTCGATTCATGGAGCTGCCGTCGTGGTCGCTGGTCGGGCGGCCCTCTTGGTCGGGCCGTCGCACAGTGGCAAGACCACGCTGGCGGGCTGGGTGACGACCCGGCTCGGCGCCCGATTCATCGCCGACGAGGTCGCCTCAATCGACGATCGACGTCAGGTGCTTCCGTACGCGCGTCCGCTCGGGATCCGTCCCGGAGGTCCGCTCGCGTCCGCCAAACCGTCGGGTGACCCGTCGCCAGCCGACCTGATCCTCCAACGATTCATGCCCGAAGAGCGGCTCGTTCCGATCACCGAACTCGGTGGCGTCGTCTGGGCGGACGCCGCGGCCATCGGGCTTCTGGTGTTCCCTCGGTACGACTCGGGGTCACCGCTCTCCGTTCGCCGGCTGAGCGAGGCCGACGCTCTGGAGGGCCTTGTTGCGCTGACACCGGGTCTGGTGCGACACGGACGCTCGGTCTTCGAGTGTCTGAGTGGCGTGGTCGCGAACACACCGGCCGTCGAGCTGCACTACGGCGACGTGCGATCCGCAGCACCGATCGTCGTCGGTGAGCTGATCGAGCAGGGCGGCCGCTCGTGACGTGGCACCCACGTGACGTCCCGCGTATCACCGACGCCGTCGCCGCACACGTTCCCGCCGACGGCTCCGACATCGTGATCTTCCACGACGGGAGCCGCGGACTGCACCGCCTCGCCGGAACGGCGATCCCGATCTGGAGGTCGATCGACGGCGTGCGAACCGTGGACGAGATCGTCAGCGTCGTCGCAGCCGAGCATGACGTCGATCCCGTCGACATCGAAGGCGACGTCGTGGCCATGCTCGACCGACTTCGGGACGACGAGATCCTCCAACGCAGGACGTGACCGATCGCTGACCGCGGCGGCCGGACCTGGGTCCCCGTCCGGCCGATCAGTCCGGCCGACAGTCCGGCCGATCAGTCCGGCCGATCAGTCCGATTGCGCTTTGTCAGCTCGCTGCGGTCTGGACGACGGCGATGGCGCGGTCGACCTGGGCATCGGACAGCGCGCTGCCGCTCGGGAGGCACAGGCCGTGTTCGAAGAGTTGTTCGCTGGTGCCGTCGATGCGCGCCGGTGCGCCGGCGAACACGGGTTGCAGGTGCATCGGCTTCCAGAGCGGGCGACTCTCGATGTCGTCGGCAGCGAGCGCGTCCATCACCCGGTCGCGGACGGCGGAGTGGTCGAACGTGAGGCAGGTCAGCCAGCCGTTCCACGCCGGTTCGCCGGTCGACCGCCTCGCCCAGGGCGCCACCGGCATGAACGACGAACCCGCCACCCCGGCGAGCTGCGTGCGATACCGGGCATTGATCGCCAAGCGTCGTGCCGACATCTCGCCGAGCCGGGTCAACTGCGCTCTCCCGAGCGCCGCCAGCAGGTTGCTCATCCGATAGTTGAAGCCCACCTCCGTGTGCTCGTAGTGCGCGACCGGCTGACGTGCCTGGGTCGACAGATGACCGACGCGGTCGGCGAGCGCACGGTCCGGTGCGATCAACGCGCCACCGCCCGAGGTTGTCATGATCTTGTTGCCGTTGAACGAGAACACACCCACGTCGCCGAGCGTCCCGGCCGGCCGGGGGCCGGCCTGACCGACATGGGTTGCTCCGATCGCCTCCGCAGCATCCTCGATCACCGGCACCCCGTACTCGCGGCACACCGGCACGATCGCGTCGTAGTCGGCGCACTGCCCGTACAGATCGACCACGATGACCGCGGCCGGGAGGCGGCCTGCAGTCGCCAACGCCGCCAGCTCGTCGGCGAGGAGCAGCGGAGACATGTTCCACGACTGGCGTTCGCTGTCGATGAAGCGCGGGGTCGCGCCGACGTATGCGACCGCGTTCGCCGTCGCGGCGAACGTGAACGTCGAGACGAGCACCTCGTCGCCCGCCCCGACCCCGAGCGCCAGCAACGCCAGGTGCAACGCCGCCGTGCCGCTCGACAACGCGACCGCCCCCGGCCAACCGGTCAGCCGTGAGAGTTCGGCTTCGAACGCGTCGATCTCGGGCCCCACCGGTGCGATCCACCCGCTGTCGAACGCACGGAGCAGCGCGTCGCGTTCGAGTGGGCCGACGTCTGGCGAGCTGAGGAAGATCCGATCCGACGGCTTCACGCGCTCACGCGACCGGGGAGTCCCGTGAGGGCGATCTCGCGCAGGGCGTCGATCGACGGACCGAACCGCTCGGGCGCCGCGGGAAGTCGGATGTGTGGTGGAACGTTCACGTGGGTGATCAGGGGATGCACCCGTCGCTCACCGGTCTCGTCGTGGGCGATGAGGTCCTCGTGCAGCTTCTCGCCGGGCCGCAATCCGGTGAACACGACCTCGAGCGGCGGATCGTGACGGGTCGCGAAGCGCGTTGCCATGTCGACGATCCGCACCGGCTCGCCCATGTCGAGGATCAGGACCTCGCCCGGGTCACCGATGGCTCCGGCGTAGATCGTCAGCCGGCTGGCCTCTTCGATCGTCATGAAGTAGCGGGTGATCTCGGGATCGGTGACCGTGATCGGGCCGCCGTTGGCCGCCTGCGCGGTGAACGCCTGGAACACCGACCCGCTCGAGCCCAGCACGTTGCCGAACCGGACCGAGACGCATTCCATCGCGCTGTTCATCGAGGCGTGCGCGGTGAGGCGCTCGGTGATCCGCTTCGTCCAGCCGAGCACGCTCGTCGGGTCGGCCGCCTTGTCGGTGCTCACGTTGACGAAACGCTGTACCCCGTTGCGGCGCGCGGCGTCGAGCACGTGGAGCGTGCCACACACGTTGGTGAGCCACGCCTCGTGCGGGTGCATCTCGAGCAGCGGAAGATGTTTGAGCGCGGCGGCGTGGAACACGACGTCGGGGCGGTGGTGCGCGAACAGCTTGTCGACGCGATCGGTGTCACGGATGTCGGCGAGGAGCAGGGCCGGGTTGTCGAGGAGCGCGCGACCTTCGATCGAGAGCTGCGTGCGGTGCAACCCGCTCTCGTCGCGGTCGAGCATCAGCAGCGCTGCCGGCTCGAACCGGGCCAGCTGGCGGCAGAGTTCGCTGCCGATCGATCCGCCGGCACCGGTCACCAGCACCCGCCGGCCCGTCACGTACGCAGCGATCTCCTGCGGATCGATGTCGGCCTGGTGGCGTCCGAGCAGGTCGAGTTCGCTCACGGGGCGGATGTGGTCCACCTCGACACCGCCGAGCAGTTGCTCGACCGGAGGCAGGACCAGGACGCGCAGACCAGCGTGCTCCGCCGCCTCGGTCACACGGCGGAAGAACGCACTGTCGGCACTCGGCGCTGCGATCAGGACCGTCGTGGCATTGTGCGAAGTGGCAACCGCGACGAGGTCGTCGACCGTGCCCTCGACGCGCACGCCGGACATCCGGAAGTTGCGTTTGCCCGGGTCGTCGTCGACCATCGCAACCGGCACGAACGGCGCCTCGGCCGAGGTGCGGAGGGTGCGCACGATCTGCTGTGCGGCGTCGCCGGCCCCGACGATCAGCAGCTGGTTGGCCCCGCTGCTCATCGGCCGGTTCCGGTGCTCCGTGTAGAGCCGCCACATCGACCGGATCGCGATCTGGCCGAGCAGGCTCACCCCCGTCGCGAGGAGGGGAACCGAACGGGGGACGGCACGGTCGCCCGTCGTCTGATTCCACGTGCCCCACCAGATCGCCGTCATCAACGTCCCGACGGAGAACGCGGTCAGCGCGACGATTCGGACCTCGTCGAAGCTTCCGTACTTCCAGCGCCGCCGGTACAGGCCGTAGAGCCAGCCGAACGCTCCCTGCAAGACGACTGCCGTCACCACGGCGATCGCTACTTCGGCCTGCCAGACCACGCTCCACGCGAAGTCGTAGCGGAGGAACACACCGATGGGGATCGCCAACGCCCACAAGGTGCTGTCGACCGCGAAGTGGACCAGCGGGAGGTGCCGTCGAGCCGCTGCGGCGAAGCGGTGCACCGGGAGATCGTCCGTCGGGTTCAGACGGTCATCCCAGCGGTCATACCCCTAATGCTAATGGCGTCGGCCCGCCCCGGCCCGGGTCGATCGACCTATCAGGAGGGGCGGAGTGTTCGAGGCTCGGAGGCCGTGCCGGCTTCTTCGATCAGGACCTCGCCGTCGGCCGTCAGCACCCGCACGGATTGGACTTCGTCGACGACGATGGGCTGGGGCCTCGTCGCGAGCGAGTAGCCACCCGGGAGCGCGAGCGCACCCTCGAGCTCGTAGGTGACGGTCACGGTCTCGCCGGGCGGAATCGCCAGCGTTGCGGATCCGACGCGCCAGCCCTGTTCGGCACCGACGTCGAGCGCGAGAGGGACGGTCTCGACATCCGTCGTGACGGTCGCCGAGGTGACCGGCAGCGCGGAGTACAGGGACAACATCGTGCGGTTCGTGCCGGCGTCGTCGCCGGTGTAGTTGCCGATCACGCCGTCAGGCAACCCGCTCGGAGGTGCCGTGTTCGTGAGCGTGAGCGTCGCGGTCGCAGTGATCTCGCCCGAGTCGAGATCGACCGTCGCGTCGTAGTCGAGGGTTCGCTCGAGGTACACGTCGAGCTTGTTCGCGCCGGCGTTGTTGAACACCGCCGAGATGCCGTCGCCACCCGCGAGGTCAGGGAGTGCGCCGTCGAGATCGACGTCGGCGAACAGCTGCTGCTCGTCGACATCGCGTGCCCAACCCACCAGCCGACCCTGCGCTGCGAGCGGGCTGAGTGCGTTCGCCACGACCGCGGGGCTCGGCAACGCACCACTCAAGACCTGGGTGACCGTCGCCGACGATGCCGCAGCGAGCAGATCGACGCGATCCGCCTCGTCGCCGATCGTGTACTGGTCGACGAGCAGGAAGCGGGCGAGGTTGGACTGATCGAGCTGCCCT
>JANNNB010000297.1:0-2243 GCA_031398325.1 Actinomycetes bacterium | reverse complement strand
GCCTGGCCGGGGAAGAGATTGGCGAACAGTGGGCTACCGAGATAAAAGCCGGCGATCACGGCGCTCAGCGGATGCCGCAGCCCGAACACGACCATGACCAGCAGCAGCGTGAGGCCGGTGAAGAAGTCGAACCGGTTGGCGGCGGTCGATTGGACTGCGGCGCCGAAGATCCCCCCGCCGATGCCGGCCATGGCCGCCGACAGGCCGAACACGACCAGTACCGCGGCCTGGCGGTTCAGGCCGGCGGTCGCATACGCAGCCTCGGAGTCCTTCAGGGCGAGGAGGCGGAGCCCGAACGTCGATCGTCGTACGGCGGTGACCACGAACGTCATGAGCGCGAACGCGATGGCGCCGAACATGAAGTACGCCTCGGTTCCCTCGACGGAGAGGCCACCGAGCTCGAACCGGGCGAACGACAGCGACCCGTTCCCCCAGATCGCGATCTCCCAGCCGAACAGGGTGAATGGTGGAAGCGCGAGGATCCAGTTGTCCATGACGATGGCGAAGGCGGCGGTGGACAGTGCCAGGTACACACCGGACAGTCGCAGTGCGGGGAGCGCGACGATCATGCCCACCACACCTGCGACAGCGCCGGCGAGCACTAGCGACAGGGGGTTGCCATCGGACCCGGCATGGGAGACGACCGCAGCGCCGACCCCGGCGAGCGTGAGCTGGCACAGTGACAACCGGCCGCTGTAGCCCACCAGCGGGATGAGCGACAGCGCAACGATGCCAAGGCCCCAGACACCCGTGGACGCGAACAGGTCAGCTGCGGACAGCCACTGCATCAGCACGAATGCACCGGCCACGACGGTGACGCCGATGATCGCCGTCGACCTCCACGTCGGGGCGTCGGCGACTTCGCGGAACCGGGTGGTCGCATGCAGCCGAAGCCGAGGGCGAGGCATGGCGAGCAGCGCGATGAACAGCACGATGGCGGGGATCGCGCCGGGCAGACCCCGTAGATACTGCGCGCCGACGTCGACCTTGGGCAGGTAGCCGATGGCGTAGCTCACCGAGAGCCCGAGGATGATGGCCCCGGCGAACGTCCAGGGAACGCTGCGGAGTCGGCCGATGACTGCTGCTGCGTACCCGTTGATGATCAGCAAGGTGAGCCCGACTGCGGAGAGGCTCAGCGTCGGCGCCACGAGAACTCCGGCGAGCGCGGCGAGCATGGTGCCGAGCACCCACGCGGTGGTCGCCGATCGATCCGGCGACGCCCCATTCAACGCAGCGAGCGTCGGGTCGTCGACCGTTGCCCTCATGGCGACGCCGCGACGGGTGCGGAACATCACCAGGCGTAAACCCACCGCGACCAGCAGGGAGATCCCGAGGACCACCATGTCGTTGTAGGTGATGCGGACGCCGCCGATGTCGACGAGTCGTCCGGTGAATAGCGGCAGTGTCGATCGCGGATCGCTCTGGTCCCAGGTTGCTTGGATCAGCCCGATCAGCAATAGGGCCAGCGCGAGGGTGACGACGAGTCGAGTCGCCTCCGACGTACCTCGCAGGGGTCCCATGACGAGGCGCTGCAGCCCGACGCCGCACAGCGGTGCCAGCATGAACACGCACACCGCGAATGCGATCGGGGCCGGCCAATTCCATTCGAATCGAAGCTGCCAATACACGAACGCGGCCAGCGCTCCCATGGCACCGTGGGCCCAGTCGAACACACCCGTGGTTGTGTACTTCAGCGTCAACCCACTCGCAGAGATCGCGTAGATTCCGGCCGAACTCAGACCGGCGACGGTGAAGATCAGGAACTGCTGCACGACGGTTGGTGGCTGACGCTCAGATGTCGACGGTGGCGACGTTGTCGGGCGAGCAGTTGAAGGCCTCGGTGTTCGGCGCGGTCATCTCTTCGTCGTAGACCCATCCCTCCGGTGTCGCACGGACGATCAAGAAGCAGGTGTTCATGTTGAGTTCGGTGGCGGACAGGTCGCTCGGTGGCACGAGGCCGCCGGCGGTCCAGCCGCGCTGGGAACCCGCTTGCTCGAGGACGCATTCGGTCGTGAGTTCCGATCCGCAGGCGGTCGCAGCGACGGCCCACAGAATCCACGCGTTGAGCCCCTGCACGTACTCGAAGTCGTAGGTTGCCTCACTGTCGACCTGCGCCAGCATGTCGATGGCCTGGGCCGTGGCGGGGCTGCGCTCGGCGAGCGACTCGGGCCAGAACTGGATGGCGAGGTAGAACGGTGGAAGCTCGGCATCGTTGAGCGCCAGGTAGTTGACCGGCTTGTATG
>JANNNB010000240.1:0-8314 GCA_031398325.1 Actinomycetes bacterium | reverse complement strand
CACATCGGACGCCGTACCGAGGCGGCCGAGCGGCACCTTCGAGCTGCGCGCCTCGCGGATCGCGGCGTCGGCGTAGATGGGTTCCGACATCCCCGCGTCGATCAGCCCCGGGGCCACGGCGTTGACGCGAATGCCGTGGGCGCCCCATTCGAGCGCCATCTGTGACGTGAGCAGCCCGACGGCCGCCTTCGACGGCCCGTACGCCCCCGCGTTGGGCCCGGCCGCGACGCCGTTCATCGACGTGACGTTGACGACCACTCCGGGCACCCCTGCGGCAACCCATCGTCGGGCCACCGCCCTCGACACCACGAACGTGCCGACGAGGTTCACGTCGAGCACGGTGCGTACGTCGTCGACGGCGAGGTCGAGCAAGGGCCCGAACCGCACGATGCCGGCGTTGTTCACGACCACCGTCGGCGCCCCGAACGTGTCCAAGACCGCTTCCACGGCCGCCTCGTCGGCGACCGACGCCTCGAACACGGCGCAGTCGCCGAGCGGTACGTCGGCCGAGGGGGCGATCACGTCGATCACGCCGACGCGGTATCCCGCGTCGACCGCAGCGAGTGCGATCGCCAACCCCAGTCCTTGGGCGCCGCCGGTGACGAGCATCGACGGTGACCCGGACGTCGAGTCGTCGGATGATGGACGCGGAGCCATGCGGCATCTACCGTAGTCCGTCGAGGAACTAGTCGTGATAACCCTAACGACGTACGTCGATGCCAAGGATGCGTTGCGCAAGCGGGAACTCCGTCAAGCGCTCTACGACGAGGGCGACCGCCTCATGCATGGCGTGATCGTCAACCTCCACGGCGACGCGCACCTCGATCGGCGACGACTCGAGAACCGCCTGTTCCGGCGAGACACGTTCGCCTGGTACGAGCGCCAGCGGATTCCCGAGATCATCGACGACGTGGTCGGCCCGTACGTCGAGCGGGGCACCGGCGACCTGTTGCAGATCGCCCGGCGCACGATGATGCTGCTCTCTCTCGACGTCGCGGGCGTCGATCGCCCCCTCGGCACCCCCGACGAACTCGATCAGCTGTACGAACTGATGGACCGGCTCGCTCGGGCCTCGACGGTCGCCCACGCCACCGGCGACAAGGTGGCGATCGTCGCCGACGGCGATGCGGCGCTCACCGAGTTCGACCACCGCTTCTTCCGCGCCTCACGGGAACGCCGACGTCTGCTCGTCGCAGCGTTCGAGTCGGGGTCGATCGACGAGATCGACTTGCCTCGCGACGTGCTCACGACGCTGCTGCGCAACGAGGACAAGCTCAACCTCCCGCTCGAGACGGTCCTGCGCGAGACGGCGTACTTCCCCTGGGTCGGATCCCATTCGACGTCGAACCAACTCGTCCACGCGATGGACCACATCTTCGAGTGGTGCGCGCGGCATCCCGACGAATGGGACGTTCTGCGCGATGACTCGGCACGCCGGCAACGCTTCGTGCACGAGTCCCTGCGGCTCCATCCTGCGAGCCCGGTCGCCCGCCGCGTCGCCGTGAGCGAGGCGACGCTCAAGTCGGGAACGGTCATCGCCGCCGGGGCGGCCGTCTCGATCGACATCCAGCGCGCCAATCGCGACCCGTCGGCCGTCGGAGCGCACCCCGACGAGTTCGACCCCGACCGCCGACTCGCCGACGGCGTCACCCCGTGGGGGCTGACGTTCGGCCACGGCATGCACGCCTGCCTCGGCCAGGAACTGGCCGGTGGACTCGAGGCCGGTCAGCCCGGGCCCGGTGATCTCGAGACGCATCTGCTCGGCTCGATCACGGTGATGGCCGGCAAGCTGTTGGCGGCAGGGGCACGACCCGATCCCGACCGTCCGCCGGTCGAGGACCGTTCGACGACCCGAGTGGTCTGGGGTGGCTACCCGGTGCGGTTCGGACGATGACCCGCGTGACACGCCCGATGAGACGGTCGGTGACGGTCACCGTCCCGACACGGTCAACACGTCGACGGCTACGGTCGCGGCGATGAGGGGAGCCGACACGGCCCAGGAGTTGCTGAAGAGCGCCGGCATGTCCGGGTACGAGGCCAAGGCGTATCTGGCGTTGTTGGCGTCACCGGAACCGGCAAACGGGTACGAGGTCGCGAAGGCGTCGGGCGTTCCTCGCAGCACGGTCTACGAGACGCTCGGCAAGCTCGTCGCCCGAGGCGCAGCCTTCGAGGTGGCCACCAGCCCGGGTGGCTCCGGGAACGGCGTTGCGTACGTCGCGCTCCCCGCCGAAGCGTTGATCGGCCGGCTCCGACGCGAGGCGACCGGCACGATCAACGGCCTCGAGATGATCCTGCCCCAGCTCGGTCGGCGGGTCGACACCCGGGTGGTTCAACACCTCGCCGGACGCGACGAGATCGTGCGACGATCGGTGGACGTCGTCGAAGGTGCGACGACCGCGCTCTGGATGTCGATCTGGCCGCAGGAGTCTGCTGCGTTCGTGGCCCCGGTCGCCGCGGCCATCGAGCGCGGCGTCGACGTGTCGGTGATCGCCTACGGCGACGTCGCCCCGCTCGGCGGCCGGGTGTACGAACACTCCTACAGCAGTCCGGCGGTCGTGCTCGAGCGGTTGCAGTGCCGGATCTCCATCGTGGTCGCCGATCACGACCAGGTGATCATCGGCGGCGTGACCGACGACGAGGCCTGGGGACTCTGGAGCGACGATCGGGCCGTCGCGTTGGTCGCAGCCGAGCACGTACGCCACGACATCGCTCTCCAGCTGATCGGGGCGCGCCTGCACGAGGCAGGTCTCGAGGATTTCTGGACGAACGACTCCGATCTCGAACGGCTGCGCGATGCGGCAGCTGCCGACGTCACGGCGACACGCTCGACCGCACCGACCTGATCGGGTGATGGGTGGATCCGTTGGGCGGGTCGATCCGTTCGACCCATTGGTCGGTTGACGTCAGTCGAGGGCGTTGGGACACGGTTCGCCGCCGACGACGGTGGCGATGTTCGTCAATGTCGTCTCGGCGATCGCGGCCAGCGCTTCGTTCGTGAGGAACGCCTGGTGCGCGGTGATCAGTACGTTCGGGTACGTCAACAGCCGGGCGAAGTTGTCGTCGTCGAGGATCTCGTCGCTGCGGTCCTCGAAGAACAGGTCGCCCTCCTCCTCGTACACGTCGAGCGCGAGCGAGCCGATCTGACCGGACTTGAGGCCCCGTAGAACCGCCTCCGTGTCGACCAACGCTCCCCTGCCTGTGTTGACGAGCATCGCGCCGTGCTTCATCTGCTGCACGCGTTCATCGTCGATGAGGTGATGTGTGTCGTCGGTGAGTGGGCAGTTCAGGGTGACGATGTCAGCGCATGCGAGCGCCTCGTCGAGGGACACGTATCGAACACCGAGGTCGACGAGTCCGGTGTCGGTGTACGTGTCGACGGCGACGACTTCGCATCTCAGGTGCCACAGCAGCCTGGCCACGATCGCGCCGATCCTGCCCGTGCCGATGACCGCGGCGGTCTTGCCGGCCATGTCGAACCCGACGAGACCCTCGAGTGAGAAGTTGCGCTCGCGCACGCGGTTGTGAGCCCGATGGATCTTGCGGTTCAGCGACAACATCAATGCCAACGTGTGTTCCGCAACAGCGTTCGGCGAGTACGACGGAACGCGCACGACGGTGATCCCGAGTCGACGTGCGGCGTCGAGATCGACGTTGTTGAATCCCGCGCAGCGAAGTGCGACGCATGTCGTTCCACGCTCGGCGAGGACGGTCAGGACCGCCTCCGACACGTCGTCGTTGACGAATACGCACACCACCGCCGCACCATCGGCGTAGCCGGCCGTGTGCACATCGAGGCGCGACTCGTGGTACTCGATTTCGACGTTTCCTTCCGAGTTCGCAAGGTCGAACGTGCGCCGGTCGTACGGCTTCGTCGAGAACAGGGCGAGTCGGGTCATCCGAGGCCCTTCGCCAGTAGGTCCAGGAGTCCCCGCCACTCGATCAGCACGTTCGAAACGTCCACGGCCACTCCTTCGTCCGACTCGACCGACCCAGGCCCACAGTCTCGCTCATGTCAGCCCGCCGAGTTGACAGTCGAGGACGGTCGGACCACAATCGAACACATGTTCTTCCAAGGGTCGCTCTTCGGGAGCGCTGATCCGGTGACGGCCGATCTTGCCCCGGTCCGACGCACCTGGCTCGACGACAACTCGTGGATCGACTACGCACCGATGTGGCTGCAAGGTGCCGATGACGTGTTCGACGAATTGTTGGCGATACTCCCGTGGACGCAGCGCCGTGGGATCCAGATGTACGACCAACTGCTCGACGAGCCCAGGTTGGTCCACTGGTGGTCCGCCGCCAGCGGAGCGCCCGAGCCGCTCCCACTGCTGCGAGTCGTCCGGGCCCAACTCGCCGAGCACTACTGCGTCGCGTTCGACTCGATCGGTTTCAACCTCTACCGTGACGGCGACGATTCGGTGGCGTGGCACGGCGACCGTCACCGTCACGTCGTCACCGACCCCGTCGTGGCGATCTTGAGCGTCGGAGCGGCCCGCCATCTCCGGCTCCGCCCACGCGGTGGCGGCGCCTCACGCTCGTGGGACCTCGGGTATGGCGACCTGTTCGTGATGGGAGGAGCATGTCAACACGAGTGGGAACACTCGGTGCCCAAGTCGCGCGCCGCCGGTCCGAGGATTTCGATCACCTTCCGTCACGACGCCAGGTAGCCGGCGCGCACGCGAGCGCCCCGACCTCAGCCCGTCGTGCAACGATGCGACATGAGTTTCGATACCGAGATCACCGTCGTCGACGAGGTGTTGCACGGCCCGCTGCGCTCACCGGCACAGATGCTGGCCGACCAGAGTTATGGCGGGCACACCAGCGTCCACGACGACGCCACGGCCGAGCGTCTCGGGCTGGCGGGCGCGCCGATCGAGGGGCCGACCCATTTCAGTCAGATCGACCCGCTCGCCGTCGAGCGGTGGGGAACGACGTGGTTCGAAACCGGCTGTGTCAGCGCGCACTTCCTCAACATGGTCGTCGAGGGAGAAGAGGTCTGGGCGTGTCTCGATCCGACCTCGCCGACGGGTGGCCGGATTCGGGCCGAGAAGGCCGATGGCACCCAGGTGTTGGAGGGTACGGCGTCGATCGGCTCAGCAGACGGGACTGAACTCGACGAACGTCGACAGCGTGCGATCGGCGATCCCGGATCGCTGTACATCCTCGATCAGCTCGAGATCGGCATGACGACCGCGAACCCGGCTCCGGTCACCATGCACCTCGACGAGCACAACGGCGACTTGTATCCGTTCACGTTGGCCCAGAAGCTGGAGCGGATCACGGAACGGTCGACCTGGTACCTCGACGGCGGCGACAGTCCCTGGGGCCGCCCGATCGTGCCGACGGAGATGATCAGCGTGCTCGCTCACAAGAGCGGAGGCCACTTCCCCGTACGTGGACCGGCGGTCGGCCTGTTCGTCGACCTCGAGGTCCGCTACGTGAGCGGGCCGGTCTTCGTCGGCCACGCCTACGACGTCGCCCACACGATCGTCGGAATCACGCAGAGTCGTCGCGTCGAGTCCTACTGGACCGAATCGACCATCGTCGACAGCGACACCGGTGCGCACGCCGCCACCGTGCTCCTCCACCAGGGGGTGTTCAAGGCCTCCTTCGTCGGCTACCCGGCCTGATTCGTACCGCTGATTCGTGAAGGATTGAACCGCCGCGAAGCGGGTACGTCTCGTCGCATGGATGCAATCACCCTTCTGAAGGACGATCACAAGACGGTCGAGCAGTTGTTCAAGCAGTTCGAGAAGGTGGGTGACCGCGCCTTCGTCGAGAAGCGTCGGATCGTCGACCGGATCATCGAGGAACTGTCCGTGCACGCTGCCATCGAGGAGCAGTTCTTCTATCCCGCGACTCGTGCGACCGTTCCGGACACCGAGGAGATCGCGCTCGAAAGCCTCGAGGAGCACTACATCGTCAAGTGGGTCCTGTCGGAACTCGTCGACATGGATCCGTCGCACGAACGTTTCGACGCGAAGGTCACCGTGCTGATCGAGAACGTGCGTCACCACGTCGAGGAAGAGGAAGGCGAGTACTTCCCGAAGGTGCGCAAGGAGCTCAGCCGTTCGGCCCTCACGGACCTGGGCGACACGATGGTCGAGGCGAAGAAGTCCGCACCGACCAAGCCGCATCCCCGCATGCCCGATGAGGGTCCCGCGAATCTCGTGACCGGAACGATCGCCGGCGTCGCCGATCGCGTTGGCGACAACGTCAGTGGCCTCGCGCAGGGTGGGGTCACGGCCCTGCAGGACCTGATCGCACGTATCACCGGGTCCGACAAGCCGAAGGTGTCGCCGACCGGCTCGAAGGCCACTCGGTCGACCGCCGGCAAGGTCCGTCGGACCGCCAACGCGGCCGCCGACGGTGTCGGGCAGACGGCCGGAAGCGTGAAGGACGGTGTCTCGTCGACGGCGAAAGCCGCCAAGTCCGGCGTGAAGGGCACGGCCACCAGCACGAAGCGAGCCGCCAGTGCCACGACGACCACTGCGAAGCGCGGAGCGACGACGACGCGCAACACCGCATCGTCGTCGGCCCGAAAGACCGCTGGCACAGCCAAGCGTTCGGCGAAGAAGACGGTCGCCGCCGCCGCCGGCTCCCGCTGATTGCCAGCTCCTGCCCGGGGCGTCAGACGAACGTGACGCCTTGGGCGAGCGGTAGGTCGTTGCCGTAATTGACCGTCGACGTGGTGCGACGCATGTAGGCCTTCCACGAGTCCGATCCGCTCTCTCGACCACCACCCGTTTCCTTCTCACCGCCGAACGCACCGCCGATCTCCGCGCCCGACGGACCGATGTTGACGTTCACGATCCCGCAGTCGCTGCCGTTCGGGCCGCAGAATCGTTCCGCCTCGCGGACATCGTTGGTGAAGATCGACGACGCCAGGCCCTGCGGCACGTCGTTGTTCAGCTGTATGGCCTCGTCGAATTCGTCGTACGCCATCGCATACAGCAGTGGACCGAAGGTTTCGGTGCGGACGATGTCCGTCTGACCCGGCATCGCCATGATCGCAGGTCGCACGTAGTACGCATCCCGCGCCTCGTCCGCGAACAATCGTTCACCGCCGACGATCAGTGCGCCGCCGTCATCCTCGGCTGTACGCATTGCAGTGACGAGCCGCTCCCCCGCTGCGTGATCGATGAGCGGCCCGACGAGCGTCCCGTGGGCGAGTGGGTTGCCGACAGGGAGTGATTCGTAGGTGCGCGCCAGCCGTTCGACGACCTCGTCGTACCGGCTGCGATGGACGATGAGTCGGCGCAGCGTCGTGCAGCGTTGGCCCGCGGTGCCCGCCGCAGAGAACGTCACCCCGCGTACCACGAGTTCGATGTCAGACGTCGGGGCGATGATCGCCGCGTTGTTGCCCCCGAGTTCGAGCAACGTGCGACCGAATCGAGCGGCGACGACGGGCCCGACCGCCGCGCCCATCGCCGTGGATCCGGTTGCGCTGATCAACGCGAGGTCGGCGTGGGACGCCATCGCCATCGCGACCTCGGGGCCACCGGGCACGAGCTCGAACAGGCCGGCCGGGGCGCCGCACGATGCCGCCGCCTGTCGGGCGAGTTCGATGGTTGCGACCGAGGACAGGAGGGTCTTCTCGGACGGCTTCCAGACGACGGGATCTCCACAGACGATGGCGAGTGCCGCGTTCCACGACCACACCGCGACGGGGAAGTTGAAGGCGCTGATCACACCGACCGGACCGATCGGATGCCACGTTTCGCTGAGACGGTGCTCGGGTCGCTCCGACGCGATCGTCAACCCGTGGAGCTGGCGTGACAACCCGACCGCCAGGTCGCAGATGTCGATCATCTCCTGCACCTCGCCGAGGCCCTCCGACAGGATCTTGCCCGTCTCGATCGAGACGAGTGTGGCGAGACCGTGCTTGTTCGAACGCAGCAACTCGCCGAGGACGCGGATCACCTCACCCCGCCGCGGAGCGGGCACGGTTCGCCAGACAGCTGCCGCCTCGACCGATCGTGCCACCGCCGAATCGAGATCCGTGTCGGGCGAGACGCCACCGACCATCGTCCCGACGATGGGCGACCGCACGGCGACCGCGCCGTCCTGTGCCAGTTCGACCCCGAGCGATCGGGCCGCCGAGCTTGCGGCGGCTGTCAGTTCCGACACGGATGGGAGAGCCATGCGCCCATCCTCTCAGGTCGGCATCCAGGTCGGCATCCAGGTCGGAATCCGGATCAGGGCAGGTTCAGGCGAGGGTGCCGCTGGTCTGGGCCTTGGCCACGGACGCGACCACGGTCGGGATGTCGCCCTCGGCCAACGGCTGCATCCACTGTTTCCGGGCGAGCGCCGC
>JANNNB010000212.1:0-2310 GCA_031398325.1 Actinomycetes bacterium | reverse complement strand
GGCGCGGCGGGGGTGTTCTCGGAGGGTTTTGCCGATCTTGGTGGTTGGACGTTTGCTCATCGCCGGTACGAGGAGCCGGCCCACTCGAACGCGCCCAGCACGGCGGCGGTCGTGTCGGGTGCGGCTGTGGTCGTCAATGCCGATCAGAATTATGGTGATGCCACGTTGCGTAGTGACGTCAAGTACGACTTGTCGTCGGGTGGGACGGTGACGTTGGACATCAGCGATGATGCTGGTGGCGACATGGACACGCTGTTGGGTGACGCGTATGTGATGTTCTCGGCGAACCCTGATGACGCCAAGGCGCAGATGGGTGATGAGCGGGCCGAGGCGTATTCGCCTGCTGCTCTACCGACGGATGCGTTGACGGTTCGTCTCGGGACGAACTGTCGTGTCGACTGGGCGCCGCCGTTCGTGACCCGTTACAGAACGGGGCTTGTTGGTGGACGCACGACTCAGACGGGTAATTGTGCGGCGTCTCCTGATGGGAGGTTGCGTCTGGTGTTCACGTCGGGGCATCTGTCGATCCGGAATGGTGCTGGCCAGGAGATCGTTGGGTATGACGTGACGGTTCCTCCAACTGGTTGGGTGGTTCTGGGCGTGCACAACCACGCGTCGATCAAGTACGGCAACCAGCCAGCGGTGACCGGCCGCTTCGACAACGTCAGCTACCCCTACTGAACTACCATCTCTCGGCGGGCGCGGAGCGGGCGGAACCACTCCACCTACGGCCGATAGCCTCCGGGCGATCGGCCGTCCGCTTTCGGCACGGCCAGGAGGTCAGGTGGCGCTCGATACTCGATATGTCTGGACCAACGGCCTGGCGGTCGTGAATGCGCGCTGGTCGCTGCGCAGCGCGACCCATGTCGGTGAACGAGTCCGGCTCCGTGGTCGTCCCTCGGTGACCAACCACGGCGAGATGATCGTCAATTCGCGCGTGCAGCTCGTGTCGACCATCGCCACCCTCGAACTGGTGAGCGAGACCGACGGATCGCTGCAGATCGGCGACAGGACCCTCGTGAACTTCGGATGCTCACTGGTCGCGACGATGCTCGTCCGTATCGGGGACGACTGTCATGTCGGTCCATACACCATGATGCTCGACAACGACTACCACCGGATCGAACCGGATCGACGACTCGAACGCCCGCCGTCGCGCCCGATCATCGTGGAGGACAACGTCTGGATCGGTGCGCGCGTGATCATCATGCCGGGGGTGACGATCGGCAGGGACAGCTGCATCGGCGCAGGGAGCGTCGTAACGTCCGATGTCCCCCCGCGGACGCTGGCGGCCGGCGTTCCGGCGCGTGTCATCAGGGAGCTGTGACGTGGCGATCGATGTCAGCGTCGTTGTACCGACGTACAACCGCCTGCCGAGGTTGAAGCGCACGCTCGCCGGGCTGGCAGCGCAGGTTGGTGTCGACGGCTGCGTGGAAGTCATCGTCGTCTCCGACGGGTCCGTCGACGGCACGGATGACTGGCTGCGGTCGACCGAACTGCCCGTGCCGCTGGTTGCGCTGTCACAGCCGAACGCTGGCCCCGCGGTCGCCCGCAACACGGGCATCGGAGTTGCCACTGGGGAGATCGTGCTCTTCCTCGATGATGATGTCGTTCCCGAACCGAATCTGGTCGCAGCCCACCGCGAGCATCACGGTGGCGCCGATCGCGATCTGGTCGTGATCGGCCCGATGAACACGCCGAGCGACTTGGTGCTGTCGCCATGGGTCGAGTGGGAGCAGCGGATGCTGTACAAGCAGTACGCAGCGATGGCACGCGGCGATTGGCTCCCGACGGCGCGACAGTTCTACACGGGAAACGCATCGGTGCGTCGTCGGCACCTGGAGGATGCGGGAGGCTTCGACCCTTCCTTCCGCAGGGCCGAGGACGTCGAGTTGGCATACCGCTTGGGCGATGCCGGGCTCGAGTTCCGCTTCACCCCGGACGCGGTCGTTCTTCACTACGCCGAGCGTTCGTTCGGCTCGTGGCGGGCGAATGCGTCTGCGTATGGGCACAACGACGTGATCTTCGCCCGCGACCACGGCCGAACGTGGCTGCTCGACGCAATCGGCCGTGAGTTCCAGGATCGCCATCGCCTTGTTCGCACCCTGACCCGATCGTCCCTCCGATACCCCCGATTCGGGCGCGCGACGACGAATTCCCTCGCTCTGGTGGCGAGGTCGACCGCATCGTGGGTCCCGGACAGCATCTCGCACGCGACGTTGAGCCTCGTGTACAACGTCGAGTACTACTGCGGGATGTCCGACGAGATGGGCGACCCGGCACTCCTGCTCGACATGTTCGAGCAGGCGC
>JANNNB010000197.1:0-2605 GCA_031398325.1 Actinomycetes bacterium | reverse complement strand
TGCTCGACATCGAACACGCCAGCCTCGTCCGCGTCGACCAAGACGCCCTCGAACTCACCATCTGGAACCAAACAGCCGGACTGCGCACCATCCGACGCAGCTGACATCAACCGTACTCAGTGAGATCGCATCCGGCCGCCTGTTGTCGCTGGACTCCGACGGCTCA
This sequence comes from Actinomycetes bacterium, assembly GCA_031398325.1. Classification (GTDB taxonomy): domain Bacteria; phylum Actinomycetota; class Acidimicrobiia; order Acidimicrobiales; family Ilumatobacteraceae; genus Sva-07. The sequence continues at coordinate 2,439 of JANNNB010000197.1, read as the reverse complement.
CCCTGCTGAGCAACGACGTCCGGGCAACGTTCGCTCCACATGTGCCCTTTGGTGCGGTGCAGAGGACTGCGCGCAGTGACAGATTCCACGAGGTGCGGGTCGACTGTGTTCGACGAGTTGGCGCCTACGGATTGGTTCGAAGCGCACGCACAACACCAGGCACCACCCGTCATCGCCATCCGTCGAAGGGTCTGCTGACGAACGGCTCGCTGCAACGCTGCGTCGCGTCGCCGATTCGCAGCCCATCGTCGGGATGACGATCGCCGTCGTGCGACCCGGCGAACCCACATGGACCACGTCGATCGGTCACGCGGATCTCGCCGCCGGCCGCCAGGCCTCCAGCGACACCGCATTTCCCTGGTTCTCGATGACCAAGATCGTGACCGCGACTGCGGTCCTGCAACTCGTCGAGCAAGGAGTCCTCGATCTCGATCGCCCCGCAGCGAACTATCTCCCGACACTCGGCCAGCTGAGGTTGCGGAGCGGGACCCCGATCACGGTTCGCCACCTCCTCTCGCACTCCTCCGGGCTCGCCAACCCGATCCCGGTTCGCTGGGTGCACCCAGCAACAGCAGCCGGCCCCGACCCTGCCGCCTTCCTCGACCGCCAGCTTCGCCGTCATCGTCGGCTCCGCTCAGAACCTGGCGCCACAGGCGGCTACACGAACCTCGGCTACCTCGCCCTCGGGCACATCGTCGCCGAGACAGTCGGGGCACCGTTCATCGACCACATCCGTCGACTGATCCTCGAGCCGCTCGGCATGTCCGACACCTACTTCGACGAGCCACGAGCAAACGAGACGACCGTCTACCAGACAGCTCATCGAGGCCTGGCACCCGCACTGCGCCTCGCACTTCCGCCAGGTACGGTCGCAGGGAGGTCAGGCCCTTGGATCTCCTATCGGCCGTTTCGGGTCGACGGTGCCGCCTACGGCGGACTCGTCGGACCCGCCACCGATGCTGCTCGATTCGTGCGTGCGCATCTCGACACGGCTGGCCCCGGCCCGCGGCTGCTCGACCCATCCACGGTTGCCGAAATGCAGGCCATCACGACACCCGGCAACCCGTACGACCACGGGCTCGGCTGGTTCCGTCGCCGAGAAGATCGACACGGCGAACCGCGATTCGTGGAACACCTCGGAGGAGGACTGGGCGTGTACAACACGATGCGCGTGTACGCCGACCATGGACTCGGAGTCGTCATCATGTCGAACACACCGGGATACGACCGCGATGCGCTGCGCTGCTCGCTGCGATCGTCGACTCCATGACCTGAGCGCCTCCGTCTAGCCCATCACGACGCGGACAGTTCGAACTTGGCCATCAGGTTCGCGCGCCGTAGACGAGACCGAGGTCGATCGGCCCGAGCCGGAACGTTCTGAGTTCGGCAGTCGCACTCCGAAGTGTTGCCACGATGATGCAAGCTTGCGATATACTACGAGATCGCAGTAGCGTGCGATTATGCGAACTGGTGGCAAAGCTGACAAGGATGAGCCGAAGAACGGCAAGCCGACTGGCCGACCAGCAGTCAGCCCACCGGATGGAACGAACGTGCTGTTCGATGTGTGGCTCGTCTCCCGGGCCACGTTCGCAGTGCTCGACACGGCGCTTGCCCCATCAGGACTGACCGCGGACGAGTTCGCAATCTACAGCGTCCTGACGAGCACGGACGCAATGACTCCGAGTGAACTCGCCCGATGGATGGCCGCACCCTTGACCTCGATGTCGAGTTACATCAAACGATTCGAGAGCCGTGGCCACATCATCCGAGTTGCACATCCCGACGACGGTCGCTCATACCGACTCCAGCTCACGGCCGCCGGCCGCGCCGCACACCGCAGCGCCGGCAAGCTGTTTCAGCCCGTGCTCGAACACGTCGAGCGCTCCCTCGAGGGGCAGGCACCGACGGTCCGCGCCGCCCTCCAAAGCCTTCGCAACGCCATTCCCCTGGAGTGACTCCGACAGCGGTGTCGCGTGCGGGGCCCGTCAGTGGCGTACCGAGCATTCGCTCCTTCGTGGTCCCGGTGGGTGCCCCGGATTACCGGGCCCTCGGATGAGGGCAGGTGTCAGGTGAAGATGATCTGGCCACCGGCGGCGATCTCGTAGAACTCGCCGACGGTGATGATGTCCTGGACCTGTTCGATGAAGTCGTCCTTGTCGAGGCCGAAGAGGTCGACGGAGGCCTGGCAGGCGTACATGCCTGCGCCGGTGTCGGCGATCATCTCGACGAACTCGGGGATGGAGGGGATGTCGAGCTTCTCCATCTTGTGATTCATGTACTGGGTGACCACCGCGGAAACCCCCGGGATGCCGCCGACCATCGTCGGCAAGTGCAGACCGGGATTGCCGACCGTGGCCATCTTGACGTGCTCGTGGCGCTCCCGATGGATGGCGTCGAGCCCGAAGAACGTGAAGAACAGATTGGCCTCGATGCCCTCGG
>JANNNB010000072.1:0-89724 GCA_031398325.1 Actinomycetes bacterium | reverse complement strand
TCGCGTTTGCACCACAGCCGCAGATCGGTCGCGACCTGGTCGTTGCGGCTCCGAGCGGTGTGCAGTTTGCCCCCAGCAGGGCCTGCGAGCTCGGTGACACGACGCTCGACCGCGGTATGGATGTCCTCGTCGGACTCGGCGAACGCGAACAGGTCGCGCTCCATCTCGTCGGTCACCACATCGAGCGCGGCAAGGATCGAGTCCCCCTCGGCAGCAGTGAGCAACCCGACCCGAACGAGCCCCCGGACGTGCGCCTTCGAGCCGGTGACGTCATCCCGCCACATGCGCCGGTCGAACGGCAAGCTGACCGTGTAGGCCATCAAGGCCTCTGCGGGCCCGCCGGCGAATCGCCCGTGCCAGAGGGTCTTGCCGTCCGGGACGCCGGCATCTCCGGTGGCGCCTCGCGCAGGGGCCGGGTCGGGCTCGGTGCTCATCAGTCCAACCCTGCCAGGTCGCGAAGCATCTGCGACAGGGCCGAACCGTCGGTGTCGGCGGAGATGCACATCAACGTGTCGTCGCCGGCCACGGTGCCGAGCAGCCCGTCGATACGGCTGCGGTCGAGCGCCGACGCCACCACATGGGCGCAACCGGGTGGCGTGCGCAGGATGACGATGTTGCCCGAGTTGGCGACCTCGGCCACCCACTCCCCCATCACTCTGCGGAGTTGGTCGACCGGCGCCAGTCGATCGGGAGCGAACTCGGGGATGGCGTAGACCGTGTTGCCGCTCGGCACGCGGACCTTGACCGCTCCGATGTCGTCGAGGTCGCGCGACACCGTCGCCTGCGTGGCGTCGATGCCGTGTTCGGCCAGCAGCTGGATCAGCTGTGGCTGGTTCGTCACCTCGTGATCGCCGATCAACCTTGAGATCGTGGCCTGTCGTTGCACCTTGGTCGTCACGGGCGAACCCCCAGGAGGAAGGCGAGCGCACCGCGAGCGGCGTGCATGCGGTTGTGGCCCTGCTCGAACACCACGGACTGTGGCCCATCGATCACGTCGGCGGCGACCTCGACCCCGCGGTACGCCGGCAGGCAGTGCATGAAGATCGCCGAGTCCGCTGCCGCCGACATCATGTCGGCGTCGACCATGTACCCCTCGAACTGCTTTCGGCGCTGCTCCTTCTCCGACTCCTGGCCCATCGACACCCAGGTGTCGGTGTGCACGGCATCGGCACCGCCGACCGCGTCGAGCGGCCGGTGCGACTGGTCGATCGTCGCAGCCGGATTCAACAGCGCCAACCGTTCGAGTTCGGCATCGTCGGCGTCGAAGTCGACGGGGCAGGCCAGACGCACGTGGGCGCCCAGGAGCAGCGAGATCTCCGCCAGCGAACGGGCGACGTTGTTGTAGTCGCCCACGTACGCGACCGTCTTGTCGGAGAGGTCACCGAGCTGCTGTTGCATCGTCAGGGCATCGGCCAGGGCCTGGAGCGGATGCGAACGGTCGGACAGCATGTTGACGATCGGAACGTCGACCACGGCGGCCATCCGGGTGACCGTCGAGTGCTCGAACACGCGAGCTGCGATCAGCGCGTGATAGCCCGCCATGATCCGAGCGATGTCCTCGACGGGCTCCCTCGTGTCGAACCCGACCTCGTCACCTCGGGTGTAGATCGGATGGCCGCCGAGCTGCACGACCGCCATCTCCATCGAGTGGCGGGTGCGGTTCGACGGCTTCTCGAAGATCAAGGACGCTCCCAAGCCGTCGAGCGGCCGGCCGAGGGCTCCGATCGGCATCCCGGCGAGGGCGAGAACGACCGAGATCTCCTCCGGTGCGAGATCGGTGACGTCGAGCAGGTCGCGGGTCACAAGACGGCCGATCCGAGGTGTGCCGCCAACGACGTCCCGATCAGCGCGACCGCTTCGTCGATCTCGTCGTCGGTGACCGTGATCGGTGGTACGAGGCGGATCGTCGATCCGTTCACCGCATTCGTGATCAGGCCCCGCTCGAGCAGATCTGCATACACGAGCTTGGCATCGATGCCCTCGGCGAGTGCCACACCGAGCAGCAGGCCGCGTCCACGGACATCCTCGACGCCGTCGAGCTGGAGAAGGGCCTGGGTGATCCGCCTTCCCTGCCGTTCGGCGAGCGCAGGAGCATCGATCCGACGCATTTCCGAGATCGTCGCCACCACTGCAGAGGTCGCAATGGCGGTACCCGAATAGGTGCTCCCGTGGTCACCGGGTTCGAACACCGCGGCGACGTCGGCCCGAGCCCAGCACGCACCGATCGGCATGCCGTTGCCCATCGCCTTGGCGAGGGTCACCACGTCAGGGCTGACGCCGGACTCCTCGAAGCCGAACCACCGCCCCGTGCGACCGAATCCGGTCTGGATCTCGTCGACCATCATCAGCGCGCCGACCTCGTCACAGCGTTCGCGGATTGCCCGGAGGTACTCGTGGCTCGCTGGATGCACCCCACCCTCGCCCTGGATCGGCTCGATCAGTACGGCGGCGACCGAGCCGTCGACGGCCGCCTGCATGGCGTCGAGATCGCCCCACGCGACGTGGCGGAATCCCTCCGGCATCGGCTGGAACGGTTCGTGCTTGGTCGGTTGCCCCGTCGCAGCGAGCGTGGCCAGGGTCCGCCCGTGGAAGCTCCCGAGGGCACTCACGACGGTGTGGCGACCACGACCGCCGTGCTTGCGGGCGAGCTTGATGGCGCACTCGTTCGCTTCGGCGCCCGAGTTCGTGAAGAAGATCTGACCGTGTCTGCCTGACGCATCGAACATCAGCTCGTTCACGGCGATGGCCGCCTCGGCGGCGACCGGATTGGTGAAGAAGTTCGACACGTGGAGCAGGCGATGTGCCTGGTCGGCGATGGCATCGGCGATCACCGGGTTGGCGTGCCCGAGCGAGACGACGGCGATCCCCGCCAGGAAGTCGAGGTAGCGCTTGCCGTTGGTGTCCCAGAGTTCGGTGCCCGCTCCTCGCTCGAACATGATCGACGGGGCGCCGAACACCGGCATGAACGGACAATTGGGCATTGCCTCGTGAACGAATTCGTGCCCCATCAGATCGCTCCCGTTCCGTTGTCGATTCCGCTCACCATGGTGCCGATCCCTGCGTCGGTGAAGACCTCGAGCAACAACACGTGCTCGATCCGACCGTCGAGGATGTGTGCACGCCGCACGCCGTTGCGTACGGCCTGCGTGCAGCTGGCCACCTTCGGGATCATCCCGCCGGCGATCGTGCCGTCGGCGATCAGCGCGTCGAGTTCGTCCGCCGTGGTCTGGCGGATCAGGCTCGAGGGGTCGTCGACGTCGCGCCGCAGACCCTCGATGTCGGTGAGGTAGACGAGCTTTTCCGCCCCGAGCGCCTCGGCGATCGCGCCGGCGACGGTGTCGGCGTTGATGTTGTACGCCTGACCGGCGATGTCGCTGCCGATCGTGGCGATGACGGGGATGAACTCGTCGTCGATCAGGCCGAGGATCACCTCGGGATTGATCTCGGTGACGTCGCCGACGAAGCCCAATTCGGGATCGCGCGCCACAGCTCGGATCAGCCCGGCATCGACCCCACTGATGCCGACCGCGTACCGACCATGGACGTTGATCGCCGCGACCATCTGCGGGTTCACCTGCCCCTGGAGCACCATCCGGGCGATGTCGACGGTCTCGGCGTCGGTGACGCGCAGGCCGTTGACGAACGTCGTCTCCTTGCCCAGCCGGGCCATCAGGGACGAAATCTGCGGCCCACCGCCGTGGACGACCACCGGGCGCATCCCGACCAGCCGCATGAGGACGATGTCTTCGGCGAAGGAGGCAAGCGCGTCGTGATCGGACGTTCCGGCGAGCGCGTTGCCGCCGTACTTGACCACCACCGTCTTGCCGGCGAACCGCCGGATGTACGGGAGCGCCTCGACGAGCGTCGACGCCTTGAGCGCCGCAGCACCCGGAGCAGGATGAGCGTTCACGGGGCGAGCCCGATGGTGGTCAGCCCGGCGGTCTCGTCGAGGCCGAGGGCGACGTTGGCCGCCTGCACCGCTCCACCCGACGCCCCCTTGGTCAGGTTGTCGATCGCGCACATCGTGATCACGGTTCCGGTCCGCTCGTCGTAGCGGGCCGAGACATGGGCCGCGTTCGAGCCCATCACCGACTTGGTCGCCGGCGGCGTGGTCGTGACGGCGACGAACGGCTCGTCCGCGTAGAAGTCGATCAGGGTCTGCATCACGCCATCCGAGGTGCAGCCGACGGCCGGGCGGGCGTAACACGTGGCGAGCAGACCGCGGCTCATCGGGACGATGTGGGGGGTGAAGATCAACGTCGCACCGATCTCCTGCTCCATTTCGGGCGTGTGCCGGTGATCGACCAACCCGTATGCGAACGTGTTCGAATCGACGTTGGTGAACACGTTGGTGTCGGTCGGGGCGCGCCCCGCACCCGTAATCCCGGTCAGCGTGTCGACGACGATGCCCGTCGGTTCGACGATGCCCGCCGCCACCAGGGGCCGCAGTGCCAGCGTGGCGGCGGTGACATGACAGCCGGGCGTGGCGATCAGTCGAGCGCCGGCGAGCGAGGCACGGTGCAGTTCCGGGAGCCCGAACACGGCTTCGCCGAGGAGGTCGAGTTGTGTGTGTTCGAAGCCGTAGAACGTCGGATACTGCGACGAGTCCTTCAGCCGAAATGCTGCCGACAGATCGACGACGCATCCCACACCGCCGACGAGTTCGGGGGCGAGCTGCATCGACGCCTCGTGCGGGAGCCCGAGGAAGACGAGGTCGAGCCCGGCGACCGATGCCGGCTCGAACGATTCGTACCGCAACCCCGGGTAGCCCAGTTCGAGCGACGGGTACACGTCGGCGGCGCGCTTGCCGGCCATCGTGTCGCCGGTGGCGATCACCAGCTCGAAATCGGGGTGCGAGGCGACCAGGCGCATCAGCTCCGCCCCGGTGTACCCCGACGCTCCGACGACCCCCACCCGTACCGACATCTGCATGACTATACGGTCAAACGAATGTTCATGCAATCAGGTTGCGGTCGAGGTTCAGGCGACGGGGACGGACGCACCGGGGACGAGTCGATAGGCGTCGTACACGCCGTCGATCCCCTTGATCGTGCGCACCACGGCTTCGAGGTGGCCCGGGTTCGCGAGTTCGAACTCGAAGCGCATCTTCGCCACGCGGTCGGCACCCGTCAGCGTCTGGCACGACACGATGTTGACGTGGTGGTCGACCAGCGCGTTGGCCACGTCGCGCAACAGACGCGACCGGTCGAGCGCGACGACCTCGACGCCGGCGACGAACGTGGCGCCCGACTGCTCCTGGCCGTCCCATTCGACCTCGATCATTCGCGTCGCCTGCTCGGACATGAGCGACACCGCATTGGCGCAGTCGGACCGGTGAACGCTCACCCCCCGCCCACGGGTGACGAACCCGATGATGCCGTCGCCCGGCACGGGCGTGCAACAGCTCGCCAGATGCACGAGCACGTCGTCGAGCCCTTCGACGTGCACGCCGACCCGTGTACCGCTGCCGTCGCGCCGCTCCCGGCGCGGTCGGTCGACCGTGGCCGGCAGCTGCGACGGATCGTCGCCACCGCGCAAACTGCGCCCGATGCGCTGGGCGACGGTCTTGGCCGACACATGGTGCTCACCGATCGCCGCCAGCAGCGCGTCGAGGTCGACGTAACTCAGCTCGACGACGACCTCCTTCAGCTGCGGCGACTTCCACACCTGCTGCACGGGGAGGCGTTCACGGCGCAGCTCGGCGGTCAGATCGTCGCGCCCCACCTCGATCATGTCGATGCGTCGCTCCCGGCTGAACCATTGGCGGATCTTGTTGCGTGCACGCGGCGAGACGACGAAGGCCAGCCAATCCTGCGAGGGGCCCGCGGTCTCGACCTTCGAGGTGAAGATCTCGACGTTGTCGCCACTGTTCAGCACGTGATCGAGCGACACCAGTCGATTGTTGACCTTTGCCCCGATGCAGGCGTGGCCGACCTCGGTGTGCACCGCGTACGCGAAATCGACGGTGGTCGACCCGACGGGCAGCGTGATCACGCGACCCTTCGGGGTGAAGACGAACACTTCGTCCTGTTCCAGGTCGGTCTTCAGGCTCTGCATGAACTGCGCGGGGTCGCTGATGTCTTCCTGCCAGTCGATGATCCGCTTCAGCCAGTCGATCTCCGAGTTGGTCTCGGTGCCACCCTTGTAGGCCCAGTGGGCGGCCACTCCCCACTCCGCCCGTCGGTGCATCTCCTTCGTGCGGATCTGTACCTCGATCGGCTTGCCCATCGGCCCGATCACGGTCGTGTGCAAGCTCTGGTACAGGTTGAACTTCGGCATTGCGATGTAGTCCTTGAAGCGGCCCACCACCGGACGCCAACGACCATGGATGCAGCCGAGGGCGGCGTAACAGTCCTTCATCGAGTCCACCACGACCCGGATCGCGATCAGGTCGAAGATGTCGTCGAACTCGCGGCCCTTGACGACCATCTTTTCGTAGATGCTCCACAGGTGCTTGCCGCGCCCCGTGACCTCGGCCTCGATGCCGAGCTCGGCGAGTCGGGCCCGAACTTCGGCCAACGCCTTGGCGAGGTAGATGTCGCGCTCGGGGGTACGCGTGCTGACCAGATGATCCAGCTCGGCGAACCGCTTCGGATGCAGGGCGGCGAACGCGAGGTCTTCGAGCTGCTGCTTGAGTTCCTGCATGCCGAGGCGATGTGCCAGCGGCGCATAGATGTCGAGGGTCTCCTGGGCGATGCGCTGCTGCTTCTCGAGCGGCATCGCCGCGAGCGTTCGCATGTTGTGCAGTCGATCAGCGAGCTTGATGACGAGGACTCGCAGGTCCTTCGCCATCGCGACGAGCATCTTGCGCATCGTGGCGGCCTGCTGCTCCTCGCGCGAGTCGAAGCGAATCCGCTCGAGCTTGGTGACACCATCGACGATGGCGGCAACCTCTGGTCCGAAGTCGCGCTCGACGTCGGCAACCGTGATCTCGGTGTCTTCGACAGCGTCGTGGAGCAGGGCTGCAGTGACCGAGATTTCGTCCAAGCCGATGTCGGCGACGATCTGGGCCACGGCGAGCGGGTGGTTGATGTAGCTCTCGCCGCTCGAGCGCCGCTGGCTGTGGTGCGCTTCGGCAGCCACCTGATAGGCGCGGTTGATCGTCGAGACGGGGGCCTTCGGGTGTCGGCGCCGGTACGCGGCGAGCAGCGGAGCGAGCTCGACCGCAGACAGCGAACTCTGGTGGCGTCGCCACGGAAGAACTCGGTCGACCGTTCCCATCAGTGCGGCTCGTCCATCAGTAGTGCAACAGCGTCCTCACGTTGCGCTCGCCGAGCTTGCCGCGCCCGCCAAGTGCGTCGAGCTCCAACACGAAGCCGAGGCCTGCGATCACCCCACCGAGTGTCTCGACGAGCACCGACGTGGCGGCGGCGGTCCCGCCGGTGGCGAGCACGTCGTCGATGATCAGGATGCGCTCGCCCGGATGGATCGCATCGCGATGGATCTCGAGCTTGTCGGACCCGTACTCGAGTTCGTACTCCTCCCGCACGACCGCCCACGGGAGCTTTCCGGCCTTGCGCACCGGCACGAACCCGGCGCCGATCCGGTACGCGACGGCGGCGGCGAAGATGAAGCCACGCGACTCGACACCGACGACTCGATCGACGGGCACGCCGGCGAACTCCTCGACGAGGCCGTTGATCGAGGTGGCAAACGCCGCACCGTCGCCCAACAGCGGCGTGATGTCGCGAAAGGTGACGCCGTCCTTCGGGTAATCGCCGATGTCTCGAACAAAGCCCCGAAGGGTTGCGTACTCACCTGCCATGCGCCGAGGTTACCGTCCGCACCCGCTCCGGGGCGGCTGGGCACGACCCACGTCGTGCGTCAGTGGCGCTTCTTCTTGCGCGGCCGCGGCGGGTGCGTCAGCAGTCGATCGGGCGCGGCACCGAGTTCCGAAGCCGGCCGCGGCGTCGCACTTCCGGCGACGTCATCGGTCACGAGGATCGGCGCCGTGATGCGTCCGCTCGCCCCGGCGCCGATGACCGCAGCGCGGAGGGCGTCGCCTGTGAGGCGTGGTCGTCGCACCTTGGTGTCGTCGCGACCGTGCATCGAGGCGAGCAGAGGCGTGGCGATGAAGATCGACGAGTAGACGCCGACCACCATGCCGATCAAGAGGGCCAGCGCGAACTCTTGCAGCGACCGCGCACCCAGGATGCCCCACCCGATCACGAGGAGCGAGATGACCGGCAGGATCGACGAGATGCTGGTGTTCAGCGAACGCATCAGGACCTGGTTCATGGAGATGTTGACGACGTCCTCGTAGGGCGTGCGTGCTCCGGCGAGCTTGCCGTCGTTCTCCTTCACACGGTCGAAGACCACGATGGTGTCGTACAGCGAGTAGCCGAGAATGGTGAGGAAAGCGACCACCGTCGCCGGTGTCACCTCGAACTGGAACACCGAGTAGAAGCCGACCACGGCGATCACGTCGTGGGCCATCGCTCCCAATGCTGCCACGGCCATCCGCCATTCGAACCGGAACGTGATGAACAACGACACGATGACCAAGAAGATCACCAGCGCCCGGATCGCCTTGTCGGTGATCTCGTCGCCCCACGTCGAACTCGTGAACGACACACTGATGTCACCCACCTCGACGCCGGCCGCGTCAGCGAAGTCCCGCGTCAACTGGGCGGTCTGCGCGGGCGGGATCTCCTCGATCTGGATGGTGATGACGTCGCTCGAATCCGACGTTCGGCGTTGGATCCGTGATCCGGCCACGGAGATGTCGTTCGCCTCGAGCACGCCCTCCGCCTCGTCGATCCCGAACGTTTCGCTCGCCGGGACGTCCCACGCGTTCCCACCCTCGAAGTCGAGCCCGAGATTCAACCCCTGGGCCCACAGGGACACCACGGTGATCACGATGACGACCATTGCGCCGATGATTCCGAACCGGCGCTTGCCGTAGAAGTCGATCGCCGTCTGTCCGTTGAGGAGGCGGCCCACGGCCGACGGCGAGATCTCCGACCTGGACATCTCTTGGGTACTCATGACGTCACCGCCGGCGCGCTGGATGTGGGCCCGGGCGATGCCGGTGGAACGGTCTTGATCCCGAGCACCTTGCGGTCACGCATGAACGCCGAGCCCGCGATCAGCAGCACGGCAGGCCTCGTGAACGTGTAGCAGATGATCAGGTCACAGAAGGCGGTGATGCCCAGGTAGAGCGCGAACCCTCGCACCGAGCCGACGCTCAGTGTGAAGAGGATCACCGCGCCGATCATGGAGACGAGGTTGGCCGACCAGATCGTCCGCCACGTCGCCGTGAAGCTCCGAGGCGCGCCGTTCTTGAGGCTGCGCCCGCTGCGCATCTCGTCCTTGATCCGTTCGAAGAACACCACGTAGCTGTCGACGGTCACGCCGATCGACACGATGATGCCGGTCACACCGGCGAGGCTCAGGGAGTAGTTCGTCCAGGTCGACACGAGCGACGCCACACCGAACACCAGCAGCCCCCACACGCTGAGGCCCGCGACGATCACGATGGCCATCGATCGGTAGTAGAGGAACATGAACCCGAGCACGAGCAACACGCCGAAGATGCCCGCGAAGATGGCCGCGTTGAGCGAATCGGACCCGGCTGAGGGCGAGATGATGCGTGCCTCCTGAGCCACGACTTCCACCGGGAAGGCGCCACGGTTCAGAACGGCTGCGAGATCGTCCGCCTCTCCCTGGGTGAAGCTGCCGGTGATCGCCACCGAATCGGAGAAGTCCGGCTGGTTCACCTGCGGAGCCGACTGCACGACGCTGTCGAGGGTGATGGCAATCTGTCCCCGTACACCCGGCTGCGTCGACGGACATGTCGGAGCCGTGTTGTAGCACTGGTTCGCCAAGCTGTTCCATGCGGCCTGACCATCGCCGCGCAGGTTGATCGCCACACCCCATCCGGCATCGGCGGTGACGGTGGCGCTGCCACGCTCGAAGACCTCGCCCGTTGCCTGCGCCGGTCCGACGCACACGGTCGAGCCGTCGCGGCTCGGCAGGAGCTCGGCACCGGTCGGCGATGGCACGATCGGTGTCGTCGGCAGCGGGATCTCGCCGAGATCGGAGGTGACGGGCTCGGACGTGACGGGCTCGACGGTGGTCGGCGGCACGGTCTGCGACGGGGCCATTCGGAAACCCTCGGGAGCGACGCTCGCGTCTGGCTCGGCCACCGATGTTGGTGCGATCGTTGGCGGTGCGATCGTCGTCGCTGCGGCGGGATCGATCGACACCGATCCGTCGGTCAGAGTCCCGCCGGTCGGCGTGGTGTCGGGAACCGGCACGACCGAATCGGTCGGCACGACGGTCGGCGTCACGGCAGTCGTCGAACACTCGGTGAAGTTCACGACAGGACGGAGCTCCACGACCCCGGAGACGTCGACCGCATCGATCGCTTCCTGCTGGTCCTTCACTCCGGGCAGGTCGACGACGATCGCCTGGCCCTGCACACGCACGTCCGGCTCGGCGATGCCCTGGTTCTCGAGTTCGCTGCGAATCAGATCGCGAATGACGATGAGATCGTCCTCGGTCGCAGGCTCCACAGGGGCCAGGATGACCGAGACACCGCCTTGCAGGTCGAGTCCGAGGATCGGCGTGTTCCCCGTGGCGACGACGCCGACGAACAGCAGAACGACGAAGACGACCGTACTGATGAGCGAAACCCAGAGACGGCGGCGCATCAGAGACGATCAGTCGTCGGAGTCGGGGTCGCCGAGCTCCGTGTGGGCCTGCTCCGGCGCAGGACCGGCCGCGTCATCGTCGCTGACCTTGCCTTGGATGGCGGCACGAGCGACCCGGATCTGGACGTCGTCGTCGACCTCCAGCCAGAACCGATTCGGGCCGTCTTCGCCGGTGACCTTGCCGAAGATGCCCGAGATCGTGACGACCTCGTCGCCGATCTCGATGGATTTCTGGAGGTCTTGCTGTTCACGAGCCCGTCGGCGCTGTGGCCGAATCAGGAAGAAGTACATCGCGAACGGGATCAGCAGCAGGATCCCGAGCTGGACGATTGCACCACCGCCGCCACCTTCGGCGTCGGCGAGCAGAATGGTTGCGAGTTGCGTGGGCATAACGGCGAGCGAGCCTACCGGCCAACCCGCAACGAAATCCGTCATCCTGAAGTGGCTCGCTGTGCGATCGTGGGGTGGATGAGGACGACGTTGCCCCACGTGGTGATCATCGGTGGCGGCTTCGGCGGGTTGGCGATCGCTCGCGGGCTCGCCGGGGCCGACGTGACGGTCACCGTGATCGATCGCCGGAACCATCATCTCTTCCAGCCCCTGCTGTACCAGGTGGCGACCGCTGGGCTCGCCCCGTCGGACATCGCCCACCCGATCCGCTCGATCCTGGCCGACCAGGCCAACGTCACCGTGCTGCTCGCGGAGGTCGTCGGAGTCGACCCCGTCGGCAACACGGTGACCCTCGACGACGGGTCACAGACGGCGTTCGACTATTTGGTCGTCGCCACCGGAACCAGGCACTCGTACTTCGGCAACGATCATTGGGAGGCACATGCGCCCGGTCTGAAGACCATCGAGGATGCGCTCGAGGTCCGGCGGCGCGTGTTGCTCGCCTTCGAGCGAGCGGAACGCACCGATGATCCCGTCGAGCGCTCGGCCAACCTGACCTTCGTGGTGGTTGGCGCAGGACCGACCGGCGTGGAGACCGCCGGCGCGATCGCGGAGATCGCATTCAGGACACTCACCCGTGAGTTTCGTTCGATCGATCCGGCTGCGGCGAAGGTCGTCCTGCTCGAAGGCGCGCAACGGGTTCTCGGTGCCTATCCAGAACCTCTGTCCGACAGGGCACAACGCCAGCTTCGCGAACTCGGTGTCGACGTTCGGCTCGGCGTGACCGTGACCGACATCGACGACACGACAGTCGCCACCACAGCCGGACCAATCGATACCCGCACGGTGATCTGGGCGGCCGGGAACGCCGCGTCACCGCTCGCTGCGATGCTCGGCGGCCCGACCGACCGGGCTGGTCGCGTGATCGTCGAACGCGACCTGTCGGTCCCCGGGCACCCACGGGTGTTCGCCATCGGCGACGTCGCCCACGCGGTGTCCAACGGCGACGACGTGCCGGGGGTCGCGCAGGGGGCGATCCAGGGCGGGAACCACGTGGCGCGTGCGATTCGCGCCGATCTCGCCGGCCGACCCCGGCCGCCCTTCGACTACCGGAACAAGGGCGAACTCGCGACGATCGGGCGGTCGTCGGCAGTCGGGACGATCATGCTCGGCAGACGGGGCGTCCGGTTGTCGGGTTGGATCGCGTGGATGGCATGGTGGTCGATCCACGTCGCCTTCCTGATCGACTTCCGCAGTCGTCTCAGCGTGCTGCTCAGCTGGGCCTGGAACTACCTCACGTTCCAGCGGGGTGCCCGGCTCATCACCGGGCCGTGGAGACCGGCACGGTCAGTTCCAGACGGCGAGGACCTCGGCCCGTAGCTGGTCGAAGGTGCCGGCGATGATCGAGTCGCGCATTCGACCCATCAGCTGGATCGTCCACGAAACGTTGTGGATCGAGAGCAGCCGAGCTGCCGTGGGCTCCCCCACCTGCAGCAGGTGTCTGATGTAGCCGCGACTGTGGCGACCGCACACGTCGCACGAGCACGTCGGGTCGAGCGGGTCGTCGAGATCGGCGTTGCGCGCCGCCTTGGCCTGGAATCGTCCCGTCGACGTCATCGCCGTGCCGTGACGGCCCAAGCGGGTCTGCATCACGCAGTCGAATTGATCGACGCCGAGGGCCACCGCCTCGACGAGTGACGCCGGGTCGCCGACGCCCATCAGGTACCTCGGCTGGTCGGGCGGGAGCTCCGCCAACGCGGCGGCGAGCGCGGGCAGCATCTGTTCGCGGGTCTCCCCGACCGACAGCCCGCCGATGCCGTACCCGTCGAATCCGACCTCGACCGTGCGCTGTGCGCTCTCCCGTCGCATCGAATCGCTCACTCCGCCTTGCACGATCCCGAACAGCGACTGATCGGTGCGGGTGTGGGCCGCCCTGGCGCGAGCCGCCCACGCCCCGGTTCGCTCGACGGCGCGCCGGATCACGTCGGGTTCGCTCGGCAGCGGCGGACACACGTCGAGCACCATCTGGATGTCGGCTCCGAGCTGCTGCTGCACCCCGACGGCGATCTCCGGCGTGAACCGGTGCGACGAACCGTCGTAGATGCTCTTGAACGTCACACCCTCGTCGTCGACCTTCGGATCGAGCGAGAACACCTGGAAGCCACCGGAGTCGGTGAGCGTCAGCCCATCCCAACCGGCGAAGCGCCCGATGCCGCCGAACCGTTCGACGACCTCGGCGCCGGGCCGCAACATCAGGTGGTAGGTGTTGCCGAGCACGATCTGGGCGCCAATCGCCTCGTAGTCAGCGGCGCTGAGGTACTTGATCGCCCCGCGGGTGCCGACCGGCATGAACAACGGCGTGGTGTAGCAGCCCCGGGCCGTGGCTGCGGTGCCGGCACGTGCTGCGCCGTCGACGCCGTCGATCACCATGTCCACCCGATGCATCGCAGCGACGATAACGGCCGATCAACTGGCTCGTCGATCGAGCAGCATCGCGTCGCCGAAGGAGAGAAAGCGATAGTCGCCCGCCAGCGCTTCGGCGTACAGCGCTCGCCAGCGGGGACCAACGAACGCGTCGATCATCATCAGCAGCGTGGTCTTCGGCAGGTGGAAGTTGGTCATCAACACGTCGACGACCTGCCAGTCGAAGCCACGGAAAATGAAGATGTCGGTGCGGCCCGCGAGTTCGCCGCGAGCGGCAGCCGACTCCAGGGCGCGCACCGCCGTGGTACCGACGGCGACGACACGCTGGGCGTCGCGGCAGGCTCGCATCGTCGCCTCCGGCACCCGATATCGCTCGGTGTGCATCGGATGATCGAGCGGGTTCTCGGTGCTGATCGGCTGGAACGTGTCGAGCCCGACGACCAGTTCGACCTTCGCGGTGGCCACGCCGCTCGCGGCGAGTCGGTCGAACAGCTCGGGGGTGAAATGCAGACCGGCGGTGGGAGCTGCCGCGCTCCCCGGCTCGGCAGCGAAGACGGTCTGGTACCGATCCGGGTCGTCGAGACGCTCGGTGATGTACGGCGGCAAGGGCATCTCGCCCACCGCGTCCAACACGGCGAGTGGATCGATGTCCTCCGCGAGCAACTCGACCACGAACGTGTCGCCGGCGACCGTGCGCTCACCCACGCGGATGGTCGCACGACCAGCGGAGGACAACACCTCGCCGACCCTCAGCCGCTTGCCGGGTCGAAGGAGGGCCTCCCAGGTGCGGCGGTCGCCGGTCAGCGCTTCGAGGAGCAGCACCTCCGCTTGCCCGCCGCTGTCGCGTTGCAGCCTGAGCCGAGCCGGGATGACCTTCGTCTCGTTCAGCACCAGTAGATCACCGGTACGGAGCAGATCGGGGAGGTCGCGGACATGGCGATGCTCGGGCGGTGCGGTACCGCGGTCGACGAGGAGCCGGGCACTGTCACGGGGTTCGATCGGCGTCTGAGCGATCCGCTCGTCCGGGAGGACGTAGTCGAAGTCGGCGATCTGCACCGCCCCGAGGCTACGGCGCCCGGTTCGTTCGGGGTCTGTCCCCGCGTGAACACCCGCGCGAACAGGGTCAGTCGAACAGACCGGGCGATCCGGCCGGCGCATGCGGTGGCCGAAGGCCGATGTGCTCGTACGCAGCGTCGAGGGCGATGCGGCCCCGCGGCGTGCGGGCGATCATTCCCTGGGTGATCAGGAACGGCTCGTACACGTCCTCGACCGTGTCGGGCTGCTCGCCGACGCTGATCGCCACGGTCGAGAGTCCGACCGGGCCACCCTTGAACTGGGTACACAGCGCGGTGAGGATGGCGCGGTCCACCTTGTCGAGCCCACGGTCGTCGACGCCGAAGAGTGCAAGACCGTCGCGCGCCACATCAGCATCGATCGTTCCGTCGGCTCGCACCTCTGAGTAGTCACGCACCCGTCGCAGCAGACGGTTCGCGATTCGAGGCGTGCCACGCGACCGGCGGGCGATCTCCCACGCACCGTCGCGATCGATCTGCACATCGAGTATTCCGGCGGCACGTTCGACGATCGCCTGGAGCTCGGCGCTGTCGTAGTAGTCGAGCCTGGCCACCAACCCGAAGCGGTCGCGCAACGGACCGGTGATCATCCCCGTCCGCGTCGTGGCGCCCACCAACGTGAACGGCGGCATCGTCAAGCGGATGCTCGACGCCGCGGGACCCTTGCCGACCACGATGTCGAGCTGGAAGTCCTCCATCGCCGGATACAGGATCTCTTCGACGGCCCGTGACAGACGATGAATCTCGTCGATGAACAACACATCGCCGTCGTCGAGTTTGGTGAGGATCGCTGCGAGGTCGCCCGCGCGCTCGAGCGCAGGGCCTGAGGTGACGTGCAGATGCACACCCATCTCGGTCGCCACGATTCCGGCCAGCGTGGTCTTCCCCAGCCCCGGCGGACCCGCGAACAGCAGGTGATCGACGGTCTGATTCCGTTTACGTGCCGCTTCGAGCACGATCGTGAGGTGCTCCTTCAGCTCCCGCTGGCCGATGAACTCGTCGAGCGCCCTTGGCCGGAGCCCCACCTCGATGTCGAGCTCGCCGGCCAGGTTGCCCGCGAGGTCTCCGATCGGCTGGTCGCCGCCGTCGGAGGGAGTGATGCTCGGGTCGAGGAACTCCTCACGCACGACGGGCCCCCAGCGACTTGAGTGCCTCACGAAGCAGTGACGCCGAATCGGAGTCGCTCGACAGGTCGCGCAACACCTCACGCACTTCGTCGGTTCCGTAGCCGAGCCCGGTCAGGGCCTCGCGTACGTCGGCGACCGCCGAACCCTGTCCCCCGGTGGCTCCGGCGCTCTCGAGAACGGGGATCGAGAGGCGATCGCGCAACTCGACGATGAGTCGTTCCGCGGTCTTCTTGCCGACGCCGGGGACCAGCGACAGCGCGGCCGTGTCGTTGCTGGCCACGATGTCGACGAGCGCAAGCGGCGGGTGCGTGGCCAGGATCGCCATCGCCAGTGCAGGTCCGATTCCGTGGACGCCGATGAGCACCTGGAAGGTGCCGCGCTCCTCGCGTGAAGCGAACCCGAACAACGTCTGGCCGTCTTCGCGGATGTGATGATGAACGTAGAGGAACGTGTTGCTCGACGGCTCCAGTTCGGCCAAGGTGCGGTGCGAGACCGTGACGAGATATCCGACGCCGTTCACCTCCAGCAGCACGGTGGAGTCGGTCGTGCGTTCGAGCACGGAGCCGCGTAGCGAACCGATCATGCGGAACGCTCCCGGCCTGCGTTCGCCGCCGAGTCGACGGCGGCGGCGACCCGATGCCGCATCGGCGACATGGCGAGATGACACAACGCGAGCGCCGCTGCGTCGGCGGCGTCGGCCGGCTTCGGCAACGCCGTCAGGCCGAGCCGAACCTGCACCATCTTCTGCACTTGGATCTTGTCGGCCCCGCCCCAGCCGGCCACCGCGTCCTTGACCTGATTGGGGGTGTACTGCACGACCTCGCATCCGGCGATCGCCGCCTCGGCGAGCGCCAATCCGCTGGCTTGGCCCACGCTCATGGCCGTGCGGACGTTGACCTGGAAGAACACCTGCTCGACGGCCACCGCATGGGGGGCGAATTCCGCGATCAACGCTTCGAACTCGTGGCGCAACGCGGCGAGCCGCTGCGGCAGCGGATCGGCCGGCGGCGTGCGGATCACCCCGAGCGACACCGCCTTCACCGCCCCACCCCGACCTCCGTCGACGATGGCATACCCGCATCGCGTGAGACCGGGGTCGATCCCGAGCACCCGGAACGATCCGGCCGGGGGCGGCGCAGCGGTGACGAACACAGGTTCGAACAGTACCCGATCATCCGTCCGCTGTTCGTGATTCCCGAACTTGTCGCCTGTCGCGCCGGCTGGCGGCGCGAGGCGTGACAGTTTCCGGGAGTGGCGTGTCGTGATCAGGACGGGGTGAGTTTGTCGAGTTCTGCGACGAGCTCTTTGACGGGGCGATAGGTGAGCCCGGCGATGGCGCGGTGCGCGTACCGGACGACGCCGCCGGCGTCGATGATGAAAACGCTCCGCCGTGGGAAGCCGATCGGACCGAGCGTGCCGTAGAGCGCGGCGACCGACTTGTCCGTGTCTGCCAGCAACGGGAACTCGAACCCGTGCTTTCCGGAGAACGCCGTGTGGCTGGTGACGTCCTGGGCGGAGATCCCGAGGACCTGCGCGTTCAGCTCCGTGAACTTCTCGAGCTCGTCGTTGTAGCTGTTGAGCTGCTTCGTGCACACCGGCGTGTCGTCGCCCGGATAGAAGACGAGCACGACCGGCTGTCCGGCGTAGTCGCTCAGCGAGACGTTGCGATCTCCGGTGGCCGGCAGTGTGAAATCGGGAGCGGCATCGCCGACACTGAGGCTCACGAGGCCGCCATTTCCAGGAGCTCGTCGGTGATGTCGAAGTTCGAGAAGACGTCTTGCACGTCGTCGTTGTCTTCGAGTGCTTCGAGGATTCGAAGCACGGCCTTGGCGTCGTTGAGATCGGTGACCGGCACGAGGTTCTCCGACACCATGGGCGAATCGGCCGAGATGACTTCGATACCCGCTTCGTCGAGCACGGCCTTCACGTCGTACACCACCGACGGGGCGGTCATGATCCGGAAGCTGTCGCCGTCCTGGATCACGTCGTCAGCGCCCGCATCGATCGCGACCAGCATCACCTGATCCTCGTCGACGCCGTCACCGGTGAGGATCACCCCGCGCCGACCGAACTGCCAGCCGACCGCACCGGGCTCGGCCATCGAGCCGCCGAGCTTGCTGAACACGTGTCGGATTTCGGACCCGGTCCGGTTGCGGTTGTCGGTCAGCACGTCGATCATCAGCGCCACACCGCCCGGTGCGTAGCCCTCGTACATGATGCTCTCGTACGTTCCCCCATCGGCATCGCCGGTGCCGCGCTTGATCGCACGATCGATCGCGTCGTTGGTCATCCGGCCTGCTTTGGCCTTCTGGACGGCGGTGCGCAGGGTGGGGTTGGTGTCGATGTCACCACCGGATTTGGCGGCCACCTCGATCTGCCGGGCGAGCTTGTTGAACAGCTTGCCGCGCGCCTTGTCGGCCGCGCCCTTCTTGTGCTTGATCGTTGCCCATTTGGAATGGCCGGACATGTCGTCTCCGTACTAGCTCGCGGCGGTGATCGAATCGAGGAACATCTCGTGCAGCCGATTGTCGTCGGTCAACTCGGGATGGAACGCTGCCACCGTACAACTTCCGTCACGCAGCAGAACAGGCACGCCGTCGTGCTCGGCCAGGACGTCGACGCCAGCACCGACACGTACGACGAGCGGCGCCCGGATGAACACGGCGTGGAACGGTGCTCCGATCGACTCGACCGCGATGTCGGCCTCGAAGCTGTCGAGTTGGCGGCCGTATCCGTTGCGCCTCACGGTGATGTCGATCCGCTCGAATCCGTGCTGGTCGTCCCGGCCGTGGAGGACCTCGCCGGCGCACAGGATCATGCCGGCACAGGTGCCGAACACGGCCATGCCCTCGTGGATCCGCTTGCCGAGCGGTTCGAACAGTTCACTGGTGGTGAGCAGCTTCGACATCGTCGTGCTCTCGCCACCCGGGAGCACGAGCGCGTCGACCTGTTCGAGGTCCGCCGGCGTCTTCACCAGCGCCGCATCGACCCCGAGCGATCGGAGGCGTTCCTGATGGGCGGCGAACGCACCTTGGAGCGCCAGCACGCCCACGGCCGGCCGCGCACCGTTCGTGGGAGCGGTGCTCACCAGCCCCGATCGGCGTAGCGCTGGTTGATTTCGTCCATCTCGATACCGGTCATGGGTGCACCGAGGCCGCGGCTGACCTTGGCCAGGATGTGGGCATCTCGGAAGTGGGTCGTGGCCTCGACGATCGCCTTGGCACGCGGCGACGGGTCTTCCGATTTGAAGATGCCGGAACCGACGAACACCGCTTCGGCACCGAGCTGCATCGCCAGCGCGGCGTCGGCCGGGGTGGCGAGTCCGCCTGCGCAGAACAGCGGGACCGGGAGCTTTCCCGTCTCGGCGATCTCCTGCACGAGCGGCAGCGGAGCCTGGAGGTTCTTCGCCCAACCGAACAACTCGGCGTCGTCGGCCTGGGTGATCTTCTTGATGTCGCCGATGATCGAGCGCAAGTGGCGGACCGCCTCGACGACGTTGCCGGTTCCGGCCTCGCCCTTCGAGCGGATCATCGCGGCGCCTTCGGAGATGCGACGGAGCGCCTCGCCGAGGTTGGTCGCTCCGCACACGAACGGCACGTCGAACGCGAACTTGTCGATGTGGTACGCCTCGTCGGCCGGGGTGAGCACCTCGGACTCGTCGATGAAGTCGACGCCGAGGGCCTGGATGATCTGCGCCTCGACGAAGTGACCGATCCGCACCTTGGCCATGACGGGGATCGACACGGCCTCCTTGATGCCTTCGATCATCTCCGGGTCGCTCATGCGGGCAACGCCACCGTCACGACGGATGTCGGCCGGGACTCGCTCGAGCGCCATGACGGCGACCGCTCCTGCGTCTTCGGCGATCTTTGCCTGACCAGGTGTGACGACGTCCATGATGACGCCGCCCTTCATCATCTCGGCCAGACCTCGCTTGACCTGGAACGTGCCAGTACTCCGGGCGTCACTCATGCCGTCAGCGTACTTTCCAACTTGCCGAACGAGCCGGGGGTTTCCTGGTGCTGTGGGTGTCAGGCGGCGGGCTTGATCAGCATGTCGATGCCGGTCTTGTTCGGATCGATGGTCGGCACCTCGTCCGCGAGCTCGATCCAGGTGTTGCCCGGTGACAACGCGATGTCATTGCCTTCGAGATCGACGAAACGCAGCGGGTAGATGCCCACCTCGCGCTGCCAGCGACCTTCGATGTACTGGCCGTCACTGAAGACAAAGACCGGGCCCTCACCGACGGTTTGCGCCTCGGGACTCCGGTTGTCGACGACGCTCGGCTGGTACTGGACGCCCATGATCACGACGTTGGTCGCCGCGATCTGTCCGTACGTCTTGTCGACGTGGAGGCTGCCGTTCTGTGTGCGATCGAACTTGCCGGCTTCTTCGTTCCACGTCCACTCGACACGAGTGGCGCCGACCGACAGACCGACGCCCGCCGTGGGCTCGCCGACGAAGGTCTCCTCTGGGCGGAGGTAGACGTACTGCTGTGCCGGTGGGCCCGGCTGCTCGGGTGGTGTCTGGAGCCAGATCGTGTCGGTGTCGTTGTAGTAGTTGTGCGGCGCCGATCCCGGTCCGCGGTAGTAGCCCTGCGCGTGGTTCGGGCCCATGTTGATCAAGGTCGACTCGTCGATCATCCTGGTGACACCGGCGTTGCCGCCGCTCCAGACGAACAGCGGCGAGTTGAACGATCCGAACAACGCGATGTCCTGCGTGCGACCGGAACGGATGGGGCCGACCGGATCGGCACTCTGCGAATGGAAGACGGCCGCAAACCTCGTGGCACGTCCCTCGACGATCTCCTCGAAGACGACGTCGGCCATTGCAAGGCCGGTCTGGTTGGCGCGGGCCTGCGGAACATTGTCGACCTTCACGATCATCGCAGCACGATCGATGATGTCGGCCTCGCTCGCGACCGGCTCGCCGGTGAGCGGCTGGCGGATGATGGTCGGAATCGTGGTGGTCGTGCTCGTGCTCGACGTCGACGACGATGACGTCGTGGTGGGCTTTGCCGTCGTCGACGGCGCGGCCGTCGTGGTCGGAGCGACGGTCGTGGTCGCTTCGTCCGCGTCACCACCGCCGCCGCCGCAGGCAGCGATCACGAGTGCTGACGCTCCGATCAGAATGGCAGGGCGGAACAGGGCGGGGCGGGTTCGGTTCATCAGAGTTCTCTCAGGAGTGCGATCCGCTCGTCGAGCGGGGGGTGCGTGTCGAACAGTCGGTGGACGCCGCCGAGCTTGCCGGCGTCTCCGACACCGCTCATTGGTTGTTCGATCCACAAGTGTGCCGTAGCGGTGGACGCGGAGTGCGTCACTGTCGTATCGGCCTTCAGCTTCTCGAGCGCCGAGATGAGACCCGGTGGGTAGCGGGTCATCTGGCAGGCGCTCACGTCGGCGAGCGTCTCTCGGCTTCTCGAGATGGTCGCCTGCATCGCCTTGGCCACGATCGGGGCCATGATCAACAGGAGAAACCCCACGTAGGCGAGTGGATTGTTGCCGTTCGACCGGTCGCCCCCGCGGCTGATGCGACCGCCGTTCCACCACATCGTGCGCACCGCCATGTCGGACATCAGTGCGATCGAGCCCACCATGGTGACGGCCAGGGTGGACACCAGGATGTCGTAGTTGCGGATGTGACTCAATTCATGGGCGAGCACACCCTCCAACTCGACGCGATTCATCTTCTCCAGCAGGCCGGTGGTCACGGCGATGGCGGCATGGTTCGGGTTGCGCCCCGTGGCGAATGCGTTGGGCGCCAGATCGTCGACGACGTAGATGCCTGGCTTGGGGATGCCACCGGCGATGCACAGGCCTTCCACGAGGTTGTGGAGCCGTTGGTACTGGGCCGGGTCGGCCGGCTTTGCGCGGCTCACCGACAGAGCGATCTTGTCGGCGTTCCAGTACGAGGCGAACGCGACCACTGCACCGAACACCAGGGCGACGATGGCGAAGACGGGGCCGTTCCCGAAGATCAACCCGATGATCGTGCCGACGATGACGACGATCGCCATGAAGCCGACGACGAGAAGGATGCTGCGGCGCTTGTTCGCGCGAATCAGTTCGAACATCGTGGAGAGAGCCGGAGCCGGATCAGAACTCGACGGTCGGCGCCACGCGGGCGGCCTCGTCGGCCTCGAAGTACTCACGCTCTTCGAAGTTCATGGCTTTGGCGATGAACACCGTCGGCACTTCCTGGATCTTGTTGTTGTAGTCCAGAACACTGTCGTTGTAGAACTGGCGGGCGTAGGCCACGCGGCCTTCGGTCGCGGTCAGTTCCTCTTGCAAGGAGAGGAAGTTCTGGTTGGCCTTGAGGTCCGGATAGGCCTCGCTCAGTGCGAACACCTGGCGGAGGGCTCCGGTGAGCACGTTGTCGGCCTGGGCCTGCGCTTGGGGCGTGTCGGGCGCGGCGATCGCGGCATTGCGTGCCTGCACCACGGCTTCGAGGGTGCCGCGCTCGTGCTCGGCATACCCCTTGACAGTCTCGACGAGATTCGGGATGAGATCGAGCCGGCGCTTGAGCTGGACGTCGATCTGAGCCCAGGCGTTCTCGATCTGGTTCCGGCGGCGGATCAGGCCGTTGTACATCCCGACGAGCACGCCCACGATCACCAGAACGATGACAATCACGATGATGGCGGGAATCATGCGGGCAAGCCTACGGCCTCGCTCCGCGCCAACCGAGGATGGGCGACCGGGCGCGAGTCACGCGATCAGGCGTTCGTAGATCTCCAGATAGTGATCGGCCAACTTCGACATCGCGAAGTCCTCGGCGCGCAGATTGGCAGCAGCTCGGAGGCCAGCAGCGCCCGTCGGGTCGCCGAGCACTCGGCCCAGCGCCGATGCGAGGGCGGCGACATCGCCGGGTGGCACCAGCACGGAATCGACGCCATCGGTGGCGACGTTGCGATATCCGTCGAGGGCGCTGGCGACGACCGTGGCACCTGCGGCCATTGCCTCGATCAGTACCACCCCGAAGGATTCGCCACCGAGCGACGGCGCACAGAACACGTCACACGACCGGAGTCGACTGAACTTCTCGGCTTCCGAGATCCGACCGAGCCAGACGATGTTGGTGTTCGGTCGGTGGCGGGCCATCAGGGTGGCCGTCTCCGGGCCGTTGCTCGCCACCCACACCGCCACCGGTCCGGCGCCCGTCTCCGGCATCTGCTCGACCGCCTGCAGCAGCACCGCCAGCCCCTTGCGGTCCTCGTGTCGCCCGCAGAAGAAGATCGTCGGAACATGACCGGCTGCGCCGAACGGCGGGTGACCGACGAGCGGCGTGGCAGATCGGATCGCATCGAGATCGACCCCGTTGAACAGCACGTCGTAGGTGCCGCCGATGTGCTGCTGCACCAGTTCGAGGGCATCCTTCGACACGACGACTCGATGATCGAGCCTCGTGGCGACCCGGCGCAACGCCGGGCGGAGGGCCCGGTAGCCGGCGGAGATCCCGGCTGCGTGGAACGTCCCGACCGTCGGCGCACGATGCACCAGCAGTGCGGTCATGGTGATGCCGGGCGCCATCGGCTCGTGCAGGTGGATCACGTCGAACTCCTCGTCGTTGAGGGCCCGAATCGTCCGCAGGGCCGCCGAGGCATCCGGCGCAAGCGGCGCCATCGAGCCGTTCGCCGCCGTGGGTAGCGAGTTTCCGAGCGGGGTGACGAAACTCTCCGGCGGAGGACCGTCACACGGGCCGAGCACACGGGCCTCGTGCCCGCGCTGGCGGAGCTCACGGGCCAACCCGAGCACCTGGGCCTGCACCCCTCCGGGCACGGTGAGGCTGTACGGGCTGATCAGCCCGATGCGCAGCGTGCGTCCCTTCACAGCTGTTCGGAGACACTCGTGAATGCAGACGAGCCGCTCACCGCGCCGGGTGCGACGCCGAGCCGCCGATCCAGTTCAGCTGCTGCCATCGGTCGCGCCAGCAGGTACCCCTGGCCGATGTCGCAACCGAGCGAGCGCAACTCGTTCAACTGTGCCGGCCGCTCGATACCTTCCGCGACGCTCGTCACCCCGAGTGCCGACGTCATCTGCAGGATCATCTTCGCGAGCGTAGAGCTCTTCTGCTGATCTCCGAGTTCCTCGACGAACCGACGGTCGATCTTGACCACGTCGACCGGGAACCGCTGGAGGTACGACAGCGAGCAGTAGCCGGTGCCGAAGTCGTCGATCGCGATCCGGATCCCCAGGGATCGGAGTTCGTCCAGATTCCCGTTTGCCGATTCCACCTCCTCCACGAACATGGTCTCGGTGATCTCCAGCATGACGAGCGACGGATCAAGACGGTGTCGCTGCAACGCATCACGAACCTGCGTGACGAACTCGGATTGGCGGATCTGGATCGCCGAAACGTTCACGCTCACGTAGCGCTGGCCACTGTCCTGCCAGCGGACTGCGTGACGGAAGCTCTCGTTCAGCACCCACTCCCCGATCGGTCCGATGAGCCCTGCTCGTTCTGCGATCGGGATGAACTCCATCGGCGACACCTCGCCACGAACGGGATGATCCCACCGAATGAGCGCCTCGGCACCGACGACCTGACCGTTGAGGAGGTCGATCATCGGCTGGAACATGATCCGCATCTGGTTCCGCTCGATGGCGAGGCCGAGCTCGCTGCGGAACTCGAGGTGTCGGGTCGCGGTGAGCCGCATCGCAGGGTCGAAGATCTTGATCTGGCTCTTGCCCGCTCGCTTGGCCTCGTACATGGCGATGTCGGCGTCGCGCAGGAGCCCGGACGTCGTCATACCGGGAGAGGCAACGGCGACGCCGACGCTGGCGAGGACGGCCAGTTCGTATCCGGCCAGCGACACCGGCTCACGCAGGAGCCGGAGCAGGTTCTCCGCGACGTCGATGGCGCGATCGACGCCACCGCGGTCCTCGAGCAGGATGGCGAACTCGTCACCACCGAGCCGGGCGGGCGTGTCGCCCGTCGATGCGACCCGTCGGATGCGATCTGCGATCGCACGCAGCAGCTGGTCTCCGACGCCGTGGCCGAGCGCGTCGTTGACCGACTTGAAGTCGTCGAGGTCGACGAACAACACGACGAGCGGATCGGTTTCCGGACGGGCGACGCGCAGGGCGTGGTCCATCCGATCGAGGAACAGCGCCCGGTTGGCGAGACCGGTGAGCTCGTCGTGGAACGCCCGGTGACTGAGCTGACGCTCGAGATTGCGCTGCTCGGTCACGTCCCGGAACGTCGCCACCATCCCGTCGACCGCTTCCCCACCGAGCAGATTGGCAATCGTCGCCTCCATCCGGCGCCGCTGGCCATCGACACGAACCAGGCTGACCTCGAACTTGACCGTGCTGCCTGGTCCGAGGCTCACCACTCGCTTCAACTCCACCGCCGATGCATCGCGATCGTCGCTCGCCACGAGATCGATGAGGGGCCGGCCGATCCAGTCGTCGCCACGGTGACCCAGCGTGCTGATGAGCCCCGGGCTGGCGTACTGGATCTGTCCATACGCGTTCACGAGCATCACCACGTCGCTCGAGTGTTCGACCATCGCGGCCAGCCGGTCTTGTCCCTGACGCTCGGTGAGTTCGCGCACCCGCGCGACGAGCCCCCACATCCGGGCGAGGGCGAGCACCACGACCACGACCGCACACAGCGCCGCGACGATCCGCGTCGACTGGCTGCCGAGATCGGTCAGCGTCAACGCGAGCAGCACCGTGAGCGGCGTCAGCGCGGCAACGCTGAGCCAGACGACCCGGCCGAACCCGACCGCGGCGCGCTCACCATCGGGCGAATGGGTGAGGGCCATGGTGGGGTCGAGCGCCGACGCAGCCAGCACCAGCGGCGCCGCAACGGACAGTGCGGCGGCGAGACCACCCGGACCGAACGTATCGCGCAGTTCCTGGACACTGCGGCTCGTGTCGGCCGTGAGCTGCATCCCGAGGCCCACCGCGACCAGGACGGCGGACGGGTACCGGAAACGCACCTGGATGACGGTGCGAATCGCGATCGCCAACGCCAACGCGTCGATGAGCGGCACGATGACCGCCCACACGCGATCGCCGAGCGGCACCTCCCGATCGTTCAGGAACGGTTCGATCACGATGAGCCAGACGCCGACGCCGACGGCGACGCTGACGATCAAGGTCTCGATACTGCTGAGCGAATCCTCCTCAGCGGTGTCGTGCCCGAGGAGTGCCGTCGCGAGGACGAGGAGCACCGCGGCGGCGACGTGGAAGACGCCGGCGATCGACGGGAACGTCTCGTTCGAGGCGAAATAGAGGGTCGACCAGACCACGTTCGACGCGGCGAGACAACCGAGGGCGATCGCCATCAGTGCCCACGGCAACGTCCGTGGCGGCTGATAGGTGGCGATACCCATCAAGACTGCGCCCACGCCGATCGCCGGCGCGATCACCCTGATCGATTCGGGCCCGGTGCCAGGGGGCAGCAGGAAGTAGACCAACGCCAAGGCGCCAGCCAGTCCGACGAGCGCGCGAGCGCGACTCGACATCGAATGCAGAAATGCGTGGTCGATGGCAATTCATCGGCACCGGCGCGCGACATGTTGAACGCCGCCTGTGTGACGAATCCCCCCACGACCTGAGATCGTGCGGACCTCGTGGGCCGACTCACCCGATCGGATGGTGCTCGTACCCGGGGTCTGACGGCCAGTTCGGCTGGAACAGATGCCACTGGAACGGGGCCTGGCGGATCAGGCTCTCCAACTCGTAGGCCACGAGCTGTGTCACACGATCGACGTCCTCACGTAGGCGCTTCGACTCGCGGACCACGGGGATCGGGGGTTTGACCCAGGCGAAGTGGCCGTCGACGCGGTTGGTGAAGTAGACGCCTGTCGGGATGATCGGGGCGCCGGTCCGGAACGCCAGGGTCGCCGCACCACCGGGGAGGGTCGTGCGCTCACCGAAGAAGTCGACCGACGGGCCGCCGCCCATGAGGTCACGGTCCGACACCAGGCACACGATGTGGTTGTCGCGCAGTGCCTTCATCACAGTGGTCGCCGCTTCGGGCCCGAGGGGCACCACCGTCATGCCGAGCTTGGATCGCAGGTCGACGAACCACTCAAAGAGCTCGGGTGGCTCGATCCGCTCGACGACGACCGTGATCGGGTGGCCACGGTCGGCGATCCATCGACCCGCCCACTCCCAGCCCCCGAGGTGCGGCAACGCGATGATCACCCCGTTGCCGGCTTTCAGCCCTCCGACGATGTTCTCCTCGTAGCCCTCCTCGCTGAACCCGGCGGCCACGGCGCGCTTGGAGAGGTTGGGCAGACGGAAGCTCTCCAGCCAGTACTTGGCGTACGAGTCGAAGGCCTGCTGCACGCCGCGGCGCAGCCGGATCCCACCGAGTGATGGATCGACCCGACGCAGGTGTCGTTCGATCATCGCCCTGCGCTGCGGGCTGGCGACGTTGGCACCGAACGCCAACGGGCTGGCCAGTCCGGCGGCAACGATCCCTGGCATCGCCTGGGCGGCCATCGCTCCGACCCGATAGGTCGACGTCGTCAGGACGTCGCTGGCGCGTGTCACGGACGACGGCGGGGGACTCGGGTGCGCCGGCGCTCGGTGCGCGCGACGCGTCGACTCTGGCGCCGTGACCGTCGCATCTCGATGCGAGCAGCGGTCACGGGTGCGACGGCTGCCTGCTTCCATACCTTCACGAATCGCTGGATCGCCGTGATCGAAGTCAGCACCAGCATGATCCACAGGATCGGAATCAGGAGCGGCTCGAACAGCAGACCGACGCAGATCGCAATGATTCGCTCGGCTCGCTCCATGAGGCCACCCTTGGCCTCGATACCGAGCGACTCGGCCTTCGCCCGCTGATAACTGATGAGCGCGGACACCGATGCAACGGCGAACGGGAGAATCGACATGTGGGCCGACTCGGTGCTCGCGAGATACCAGGCGATGCCGCCGAGTAGGAGCGAGTCGGTGATGCGATCGACGGTCGAATCGAAGAACGCGCCGCGTTGGCTCGAGGTGTTCTGCGCCTTGGCGAGCGCTCCGTCGAGCAGGTCCGGCAGCGCCGCCAGGATCACGAGCAACAGGCCGATGCGAAGTTGCTCCATCCCGATCGCAACCGCCGCGCCGATGCCGACCAGCAATCCGAGCACCGTCAGATGGTCGGGCGTGAGACCGGTCTTGCGGAGCAGGTTGCCGATCGGCTTCACCGCCCGGTCGACCGGAGTCCGGAACTTGCCGTCGAACATCGATCCGACGCTATCCCACCCCGACCCGCTTCGAGGGGACGCGCTGAAGGCACGGGCGAAGAGATGGACGGGCGGGGCGATGGACGGGCGGGGAGCTCAAGTGGCAGCCGGCGCTTCGGCGGCGACCGAAGCGACTTCGGGGTTGGCCTCGACGAAGAACTGGACCACGCCACCGTCGACGGCATCGACGAGGACGAGGCCGCGCTGTGCCGGCGGGTCCTCGGCGGAATAGCAGAGCACCCGCCACGTCGGCCGACTGCGGAGGCCACGCCACACCTGTTGCGCCGACGCGTGGCCGATCGGGAAGCCGACCGCACCCTGCGCAGCAACGAGCGCTTCGGTCTCGTCGACGCGCATCCGCCACCCGGAGGTGATCGAGATGATGGCGGCGACCGTCAGCAGACCGGCTGCGAGCAGCCAGCCGCCGTTCACGACCGCCGAGTCGTTCCAACCGAAGTAGACGATCACACACAGTGCGGCGACGACCAGGTAGATGACCCCTGGCCAGCGACGGCGACTGTTGTCGGGGAACTGGTACGGACCGACGAACCCGGCCGGGTTCAGATCGTCGGGCAGCTCGTCGCGTACGTCGTCGGTCATCGGTCGTCAAGCCTACGAGGCAGGTCCGGCAGCCGGCCAGGCGTCGCGGACTTTGCTCGCCGAGACCATCAGGCTCTCCGGGATCGTCTGCGTGTTGGCGGTCGAGGCCATGAAGTTCGTGTCGCCGGTCCATCGAGGGACGACGTGCACGTGCAGGTGTGTCGGCACCGATCCACCCGACGCCCGTCCGAGATTGACACCGACGTTGACGCCGTCGGGCCGGAACGCGAGCCGGACGGCGGCGACGGCGGTGGTCACCGTGGCCCAGAGTTCGGTGGCCTCGGCGGGTTCGAGGTCGAGCAGGTCGGCGACCTCCCGGTACGGCAGCACGATGAGGTGTCCAATCGTGTACGGGTACGCGTTCATGATCGCGAAGCATCGCTGCCCCCGGTGCACGATGTGGGTCTCGTCGTCGGACAGTCCGGACGCGAGCAGCTGCGTGAACACGCTCGCCGACCCGGCACCCGAGTCGAACGCCGCACGCGTGTCGACGGCCTCACCTGCCACGTAGGCCGACCGCCAGCCCGACCACAACTGCTCGATCATCGGTGCTCGATCATCTGGTTCTCGATCATCCGGCGTCGAGTGCGACGATTTCGGCGTCGGCGATCTCGGCCTCCAGGTCGGCGACGAACTGGGTCATCGGCACGCCACGCAAGACCTCGCCACCGCGCGGGTTGACGCCGACGGTACGGGCGTCGACGTCGTCATCACCGACGACGAGCACGTACGGGATCTTCTCCATCTTCGCGGTGCGGATCCGCTTGCCGAGCCCGTCGTCGGCATGACCCACCTCGACCCGCATGCCGGCGTCGGCGAGCGCCGACACCACCTCGGCGGCATATTCCTCGTGCGCCTCGGCCACGGGCAGGACCTTCACCTGCACCGGCGACAACCAGGTCGGGAACGCGCCGGCGTAGTGTTCGAGCAGCACGCCGAAGAACCGTTCGATGGAACCGAACAGGGCACGGTGCAACATGATCGGGCGGTGCCGGGCGTTGTCGGCACCGACGTACTCCAGCCCGAATCGCTCCGGCAGTTGGAAGTCGGCCTGGATGGTGGACAGCTGCCACGATCGACCGATCGCGTCGCGGACGTCGATGTCGATCTTCGGACCGTAGAACGCGGCATCGCCCTCTTTGATCTTGTAGGGCAACCCGTGGTGATCGAGTGCGTCGCGCAGTGCTTCGGTCGCCTCCTCCCAGATCTCGTCAGTGCCGACGTACTTGTTCGGGTCCTTCGTCGACAGGTTGAAGGTGAACTCGGCGAATCCGAACGCCCGCAGCACCGACAGTACGAAGTCGAGCAGACTGGCGACCTCGCCGGCCATCTGCTCCTTGGTGCAGTAGATGTGGCTGTCGTCCTGGGTGAACCCGCGAATCCGCATCAGACCGTGCAGTGTTCCGGCGCGCTCGTAGCGGTACACGTTGCCGAGTTCGAACAACCGCAGCGGCAACTCGCGATAGCTGCGTTGCCTGCTGTCGAAGATCAGACAGTGCATCGGGCAGTTCATCGGCTTCATGTAGTACGTGCCGTTGTCCATCTCCATCGGCGGGTACATGCCGTCGGCGTACCACGCGAGATGTCCGGATGTCTCGAACAGCTTGCCGTTCGCGAGGTGGGGCGTGTAGACGAAGTCGTAGCCGCCCTTCTCGTGTCGCGACCGGCTGTAGTCCTCCATGAGCTTGCGGATGATCGCGCCCTTCGGATGCCACACGGCGAGGCCGCCGCCGAGTTGACTCGGGAAGCTGAGCAGATCGAGTTCCGTCGCGAGCTTGCGATGATCGCGCTTGCCGGCTTCTTCCAATTGGTGCAGATGATCGGCGAGCGCCTGCTTCGATTCCCAGGCCGTGCCGTAGATGCGCTGCAGCATCGGGCCCTTCTCGTTCCCGCGCCAGTAGGCGCCGGCGACCTTCTGCAGCTTGAAATGGCCCAGCCGACCGGTCGACGGCACGTGGGGTCCGACGCACATGTCGACGAACTCCGGGCTGTTCCGGTACACGCTGATGACCCCGTCGGCCGACACCTCCGTCACGTCGATGCCGGCAGCCGCCGCCTCGTCGTTGCCGGCGTTCGCCGCAGCCGCAGCCTCGACCTTCTCGATGATCTCGACCTTGTACGACTGATCGGCGAACAAGGCCTTCGCCTCGCTCATCGACATCTCCGAACGCGTGAACGGCTGGTTGGCCCGCATGATCTCGCGCATGCGCGCTTCGATGCGCTCGAGGTCGTCCTCGCTGAACGTCTTGCCGTCGGGAAGTTCGAAGTCGTAGTAGAAGCCGTTCTCGATGGCGGGTCCGATCGAGAATTTCGCACCGGGGAACAGTTGTGTCACCGCCTGGGCGAGGACGTGCGACGTGGAGTGCCGGAGGACGTGACGTCCCTCCTCGGTGTTGCTGGTGATGATCGACACCACCTGGCCGTCGCTCAGCGGAACCGTCAGGTCGGTCTCCTTGCCATCGACGGTGGCCGCGACCGCCGCCTTCTTGAGGCCGGAGCCGATCGCTGCGGCCAGGTCGAGCGGGGTCGCCGGCGCCTCGAGTGCGCGCTCGGAACCGTCGGGGAGCGAAATCGTGATCGTGGACATCGTCCACCCAGGATACGAGTGCGTCGCGGACGACGGGCGACCGGTTTGTCAACCGGTCCGGTCAGCGACCGGCGACGGCGATGAGCTCGCGGTCGCGGCTGCCGTTGACGTCGAATCGCGTCGCAGCGTCGGTCACGCTCGCCACGCGGGCCGCAACGGTCGGTTCCGTTTCCGCCTTCTCACCTGCGTAGGTGTTGACGTACTCCTGACCCGTCAACTCGCGGATCTCGTACATCACCTCGTCGGTCATCGACCGCCACGCGATGTGCTCGGCGCCCCGGTTCGCATAGCGCTCCGGTCGGATCGGGCGCCCGATCCTGATCTCGCACGCCGTGAAGAGCTTGGGCGCTCGGGCGTCGGGTGGCTGGATCTTGTCGGTACCGATGACGCCGACGGGGAAGATGGGACAGCCGACCTTCATCGCCAGACGAGCGGCACCGGTTCGTCCCTTGTAGAGGGTGCCGGTGCGGCTCCGTGTCCCCTCCGGGAAGATGCCGAACAACTCACCGCGCCGCAGCACCGCTTCGGCCGCATCGAGCGCTGCGGTGCTGCGATCGCCGCCACTGCGGTCGATCGGGATCATGCCCATCGCCGGGAACAGGAACTTCGTCTTCCACGAGTCCATGTATTCGGCCTTACCGACGAAGGAGATGTTCCTCGGAACGGTGAGCATCAGGAAGGCAGAGTCGAGAAAGCTGATGTGATTCGGGCACAGGATGGCCGGACCATCGATCGGGAGGCGTTCGTAGCCGCTGATCTCGATGTTCCACAGACGCGTCGCGACCGGACGACCCAACTTGCGCACTCGGCGCTGCATCACCCCTGCTCCGGGGCCACTCGACATGCCCGCACAGTAGGCGATTCATGTGACCCTGTGAATCCACTTCGTTGAATTTCGTGTGAACTGCGGATTCGACTGACAGATCAGGCCATGCAGATCAGGCCATGCAGATCAAGCCAGATCGACGCCGAGGAGCGCGGCCGCCTCGAGGACCCCGTGACCGCTGCGAGCGGCGTCGTCGATGAGCCGGATCGCGCCGGGCGTGTCGAGATCGTCGTCGAGTCGCTCACGCACACCTTCCAACAGATCTGGATTCGACCGCTGGTGCGTCGACCAACTCTCGAGGCGCCGGGCGTTGCGCGGCATCAGTTCGTCGTCCCACTCCCATGGATCGCGGTAGTGGTGCTCGATGATCCCGAGCCGGATCGATCGTGGGTCGTACGTCTCGCGCAGCTGATCGACGAACACGAGATTGCCGAGGCTCTTCGACATCTTCTCGCCGTCCTTGGCGATGAGAGCCGTGTGCATCCAGTGCGTGACGAACGGTTCTCCCGTTGCCGCCTCGGACTGGGCGCGTTCGCATTCGTGGTGCGGAAAGATCAGGTCCGCTCCCCCACCGTGCAGGTCGATCGTCGTGCCCAACTCGCGAAGTGCCAGGGCTGAACACTCGATGTGCCAACCCGGACGTCCGGGGCCCCACATCGTGTCCCAGGAGGGCTCGTCGGACGCCGACGGATGCCACAGGACGAAGTCGAGTGGTGACCGCTTGTTCGGATCGTCGATGTTGCCCCCGCGTTCCTTGGCGAAGATGATCATCTCGTCGTACGTGTAGTGGCTGAGCGAGCCGAACGACTCGAACTTCGTCACGTCGAAGTAGACCGACCCGCCCGCTTCGTAGGCGTAGCCGCGATCGAGGACCATGCCGATGAATCCGCGAATGTCGGGGATGGCCGACGAGGCGCGAGGCGACGACGCCACCGGCAGAGCGTTCAGCGCATCCATGTCGCGCTCGAAGCGCGCTTCCTCACCGGCGGCGAGATCGAGGTAGTGCACGCCGAGCTGACGCGCCTTCGCGAAGAGCGGATCGTCGACGTCGGTCACGTTTCGCACACACCGGACGGTGTGCCCACGATCGATGAGCCGTCGCTGGAGGACGTCGTAGGCGATGAAGGTCGCCGCGTGGCCGAGATGTGTGGCGTCGTACGGCGTGATGCCGCACGTGTACATCAGCACGTTGTCGTTCGGCTCGAACGGCACGATCGCCCGGCGGGCCGTGTCGTAGAGCTGCATCGCGTTCGTCATTCAGCCCTGCGATTCGTCGTCGGACGTCTCGACAGGCGCGCCGACGCCGTCTGTTGCGCTCGGAGCACGGGTGGGAGCCGGGTCGGGCGTCGTCGCTGAGCCATTCTGGGGTGACGCAACCACCCGGGGGTCACCTTTGATTCCCGTCAGCTTCGGTGCGACACGCGTCTTGTAGCGGACGTTGAGCTGCAGCAGCACGGCCGTGAACGCCTCGATGGCGGTGGCGTTGGAGAGTTCGCCGGCATCGAGCGGCCGGCAACCGGGGATTCCTGACACGATGTCGCTCACCGTCTCGACGGCGGAGCGATCGTCACCGCAGATCAGCACGTCGGAGTCGATCGGCTCGTTGATGTGGCCCAGCTCGGTGGCGGGCAGGTGGTGGAAGGCAGCGACGACACGGCATCGCGGAACGGCTGCCTGCACGTGGGCAGCCACGCTGCCCCGGGGAGGAACGAGTGGCTGGAACTCCTTGTTGACCCGCACCAACGCGTTCGCCATGGAGACCACGACCTTGCCGGCGAGCGCTTCCTCGTTCTCCTGCGCGGTGCCGGCGGCAGAGTCCCACGGGGTCGCCATGACGATGAGCTCACAATCGGCGGCCGCCGCATTGTCGCCGTGCGTCAATCGTTCGGTGAGCTGTGGCCACTTGCCGACGAGATCGTCGACGGCTTCCATCGCGCGGTACTTCGATCGTGAACCGATCACGACGTCGTGCCCGATGCTCGCCAGCCGAGCCGCCAACCCGCTACCTGCCGGGCCCGTGCCCCCGAGAATTCCGATACGCATGGCGACAGCGTGGCACAACGGCCGCGATCTCCACCAAGGCACCCGCCCGCCGTCGCCGTTCTCGTCAACTTGTGGCGTACCCCTGGTCGCGACGAGTTCACCAGAACGATTCGGGCCGACGGCTAGGTTGCCGAGCATGGGACTGCTCGAGGGCAAGAAGATCGTGATCACCGGCGTGATGACCGACGCGTCGCTCGCGTACGGGGTGGCGAGGATCGCGCTCGACGAGGGTGCCGAGATCGTGCTCACCGGCGCCGGCCGAGCGCTCTCGCTGACACAGCGCACAGCCCGCAAGCTCGGTGACGGCATCGATGTGCTCGAGTTCGACGTCACGGTGCCGGAACACGGTCCCCTGGTCCGCGAAGCCGTCGCCGAGAAGTGGGGCCACGTCGACGGGGTCCTGCACGCGATCGGCTTCGCTCCAGCGTCGTGCCTCGGCGACGACTTCCTCGGCGCACCGTGGGAAGACGTCGCGGTCGCCATGCAGATCTCCACGTACTCGCTGAAGACGCTCGTCGACACGTTCCTGCCCTTGATGGGGCCAGGCGGTTCGTTCGTCGGGCTCGATTTCGACAACAGCCAGGCGTGGCCCGCCTACAACTGGATGGGCGTCGCCAAGTCTGCGCTCCAGAGCGTGTCCCGCTACCTCGCCAAGCAGCTGGGCCCGAAGGGGATCCGATCGAACCTCGTCGCCGCCGGGCCGATCAAGACCATGGCCGCGAAGTCGATCCCCGGATTCGCCCTGTTCGAGGACATCTGGGACGAGCGGGCACCACTCGGTTGGGACGTCACCAACTCCGAACCGGTGGCCAAGGCGTGCGTGGCGTTGCTGTCGGACTGGTTCCCGGCGACGACGGGCGAGATCATCCACGTCGACGGCGGATTCCACGCCACCAGCGTCTGACGGCGGCAAGTGACGACCAGCGTGTGAACCGTCTGACGGTTACCCTGCAGCGATGTGAACCGACTCGCTGACGAGACCTCGCCGTACCTCCGTCAGCACCGCGACAATCCGGTCGATTGGTACCCGTGGGGTGCCGAGGCGTTCACCGCGGCCAAGGAACGCAACGTCCCGATCCTGCTCTCCGTCGGCTATTCGGCGTGCCACTGGTGTCACGTGATGGCGCACGAGTGCTTCGAGGATCCGGAGGTCGCCGAACGGATGAACGAACTGTTCGTCAACGTCAAAGTCGACCGCGAGGAGCGGCCGGACGTCGACGCCGTCTACATGGACGCAGTGCAGGCGATGACCGGCCGCGGCGGATGGCCGATGACGGTGTTCATGACGCCGGATCGAGAACCCTTCTACGGGGGCACCTACTTCCCCAAGGCCCAGTTCCTCGCCCTGATGACCGCCATCGACGAGACGTACCGTACGAAGCCCGATGACATCCGCAAGAACGTCACCGGGCTCGTCACGGCGATCGACAAGACGTCGCGGATCGAACCGGCCGACGACATGCCGGTCCTCGACGATCTGAACAAGGCCGTGCAGGGGCTCGGCCGCGCGTTCGACGCGGAGTGGGGCGGCTTCGGCAAGGCCCCGAAGTTCCCGTCGACGTTCAACCTCGAACTGATGCTTCGGGCGTACATGTCGACGGCGGCCGACACCCCGAAGACCATCGTGACGACGACGCTCGACGCCATGGCGTCCGGGGGCATGTACGACCACATCGGCGGTGGCTTCGCCCGATACTCGGTCGATCGCGAGTGGCTCGTCCCGCACTTCGAGAAGATGTTGTACGACCAGGCCCTGCTCTGCAAGATCTACCTGCACGGCCTGATCGTGATCGGCGCCCCACAGTGGCGCCAGGTGCTCACCGAGACGATCACCTACGTGCTCACCACGCTGCGCCATCCCGACGGAGGATTCTTCTCGGCCGAGGACGCGGACTCACCCGACGAGAACGGTCACGGCGTCGAGGGGCTCTTCCACACGTGGACTCCGGACGAGGCGCGTGCGGCGTTGTCGTCGATGACCCCTGCGGAGATCGACGAGGTGCTCGCGTGGTTCGAGATCACCGACGATGGCAACTTCCCGGTCGAAGGCGGCGCGCCACGCACGATCCCGACGCGCACGAGCCATCGCGGCCAGCTCGCCCGGCCCCCGCACATCGAGGCGGCGCGACGACTCCTGTTCGCAGCCCGCTCGGCCCGACAGCGCCCCGGCCTCGACGACAAGGTGCTCACCGAATGGAACGCCCTGTTCACCTCGGCGCTGGCCGAAGCGGGCGCTGCGCTGAACCGCCAGGACTGGCTCGATGCCGCAGTCGCCAACGCCGAGTTCCTGATCCGCGAACTCCGACGGCCGAATGGTCGGTGGATGCGCAGCTGGCACGCCGACGGAGATCCCGCGGCGCGACACGACGCCCTCGCTGCCGACCACGCCGCCCTGGTCGATGCGTTCACCCGGCTCGCCGAGGCGACCGGGCAGTCGCGGTGGATCGACGAAGCGGTCCGCGCTGCCGACACCATGCTCGACTGGTTCTGGGACCCCGTCAACGGCGGCCTCTACACGACCGCCGAGGACGCCGAAACGTTGGTGGTCCGCCAGAAGGACCTCTCCGACAACGCCACCCCCTCGGCCAACTCGATGGCGGCGACGGCGCTCTATCGCCTGGGGGCGCTCACGGGCGAGCAGCGTTACCACCATCAGGCCGACCGGATCCTCCAGCTGATCAAGGGGGCGCTCGGTGATGCCATCGGCGGCTTCACCAACGCCCTGCTGGCCGCCGATCTGCGGCGGCGCGGGGTGACCGAGGTGGCGATCGTCGGCGACCGACCGGACATGGTTCGCCTCGCCCACTCCGTCTGGCGTCCCGACATGGTGCTGGCGTGGGGTGAGTCCTACGAATCGCCGCTGTGGGAAGGGCGCCAGGACGGTTTTGCGTACGTCTGTCGCGACTACACCTGCCAGGTCCCCCAGGACACCCTCGATGGGTTCGGCGAGGCGCTCCTCGGTCGACCGGTCAAGGTCGTCACGGAAGCTCCGACTCCGCCATGATCACCGTCGGTGGCTGATCTACCAACGACCCCGGTGGATGATCTCGCCCGGTTGGCGTCGCCGGCGGTCGGCGCTCCGTCCGGGATCGGTCTCGTCACCCGACTTCGGCGCGGGGTGTCCGATGGCGAGCGCACCGAGCAACTGCAAACCCGGTGGGATCCCCAGCACCTGGCGCAGCTCGCGCTCGCCGCGGAACACCCCGAAGAAGAGCGCGCCGAGGCCGGCGTTCTCGGCGGCCAACAGGAGCGTCATCACCGACATCGACGCATCGATGGTCCAGTAGGGCACGGGCCATGCGTCAGTGCCCGCACCGAGACCGGTCTGGATCTTGTCCGGCTCTGCGTAGCGGTCGGTGTACGCCTTCGCGTCGGCGAACGGCAGGGCGATCACGGGAGCGCTCAACAGTTGCTTCCAACGGAACGAGTCGCGACGGACGGCCGGAAGCGTGGAGTCCCAGAAGACCGCCGTGTCGTCCCCCTCGAGCACGACGAGATGCCACCCCTGGGCCTTGCCGGCGCTGGGCGCCCGTGACGCGAGATCGACCATGTCGTCGATCACCACCGGGTCGACCGCTGCCGGACCGAACGCCCGCGTCATGCGCCGGTTCCGCACCACCTCCGCGAAGTCGGCCATGGGGCGGACTTCAGCGACGACCGAGTTTGACGAGATCCTCTGCCATGGTCCAGCCGTACACCACCATCACACCGCCCTTGGCGACCGGGACGGGCTTGAACATCTCGACGATCGCAGGGTCGAGCTTGTCGGGCTTCGACGACTCGTGGTCGAGGTAGCCCGACTGCGCGCCGGTCGAGGACGTGAACGTCGTGGCGTCGTACTTGGCTTCGATACCGAACCGCTTGGCGAGGCGCCGTCCCCAGGCACGTTCTTCACCGACTGCCGTGCTGCCGGGCGACGGGGTGACGTCACGCAGATCCTTGAACGCTTCGAGGCCGTCGGCGTTCACGAAGCGGCATCCGACGACGACGTCTTCGTCGGGGAACGCCATCAGCGCACGGTGGTAGGCCTCGCCGATCAGGCCACGCAACACCTGGTCACGCTTGGACGACCGCTTCACACTCATCAATCCGAGCAGCACACACGGTGTCCCACCGATGCGCTCGAGCGTCGAGAACGTGAATCCGTGCAGCTTGCCGGCGCTGCGCGCCGTGGTGATCAGTACCCAGTCCTCTTTGGCCTTGGACAGCTGCCCGGCACTGAATGCCTCCTCCATCGACGCCAATTCATCGAGATCGGAATCGGTGAGAGCAGCCGCGTCGTTGGTCGATACGTCGAGACTCATCACCCCCATTCTGCCATCTGGAAACGGAACTCGTACAAACGCACAACGTCCAAGTGGCCCGATGGGGTTCCGCGGACTCGAGGCCGACCGTCCCGAAGTGCCGCCGAGGGAAGCGCCAGCGACGAGGCTGGCTCTCGGCCGACCTAGGTCCGGCGGCTGGATTTCAGTGAGGCCGAGACAATAGGTACGGCGGAGACGACTAGAGGAGCACCGCCTCGTGGCCGAAGGCCATGCGGAGCTCGCCGACGGAGCGGTCGAGGTCGACCCGGAACTCGTCGGACAGTCTGAGCACGCGCCCCTGTCCGACGTCGACCATCACCAGCGACTCGCCGGGATGATCTCGCAGGATCCGCTTCAGCCGTTGGATCCGCAGCTCGTCGAGGGTCGTGGACGGAAGCCGCAGACGGAGTGAGGGTGCGGGTCCATCGTTCAGGCCGCTGAGCACGGTCACCGTCTGGCCGATGAGACCGAATCGCGACTCGTCACGGCGATCGAGGCGGCCCTTCACGGTGACGATCAGGTCGTCTTCGAGCTTGTGACCCTGCTCGGTGAGCGTTCGCGGGAAGATCGTGACCTCGATCGACGCATCGAGGTCTTCGAGGAGGAACACCGCCATCTGATCGCCACGCTTCGTGAACTTGCGCGCCAGGTTGGTGATGATGCCTCCGACGACCACCTGGGCGCCGTCGTCCATCATCGGCAGATCGATGAGCTGGTGCTCGACCTTGCGTCGGAGCGAGGCCTCGACGCCGAAGAGCGGATGGTCGGACACGTAGAGCCCCAGCATCTCCTTTTCGAAGCGAAGCTGGTCGGTCTTGTCGAACACCAGCCCGGGAATCGCGGTTCGCTCGGAGAACCCGCAGTCATCAGCCTCGTCGCCGGCGGCACCATCGTCACCCCAGTCGCCGAAGAGGCTCATCACGCCCTTCTCCCGCTCACGGCGCCGGCTGACGGTCGAGTCGATGATGTGTTCGAACACCGTGAGCAGTCCGCGTCGTGGGTGCCCGAGCGAATCGAACGCGCCGCCCTTGATGAGCGATTCGACGGTGCGCTTGTTGAGCACCGGTTCGGGAACGCGCTCGACGAAGTCGTGGAAGCTGGAGAACGCACCGTTCCCGACGCGTTCGGCGACCAGCAGTTCGACCAACCCCTCGCCCACGTTGCGCACGGCCGACAAGCCGAAGGTGATCGCACCGGGGCTGCCGACGGGCAGGGAAACGTCGTCGGGCACCTCGGCTGCCGACAGCGCGGCGAAGTTGCTGACCGACCGGTTCACGTCCGGCGGCAGCACCTTGATGCCCATCGATCGACAGTCGGCGAGGTAGGTCGCGGCCTTGTCGAGGTTGCTCTTGACGCTCGTGAGCAGACAGGCGAGGTACTCGACCGGGTAGTGCGCCTTGAGGTACGCCGTCTGGTACGTGACGAGGCCGTAGCCGAACGAGTGGCTCTTGGCGAACGCGTAATCGGCGAACTTCTCGATGATGTCGAACAGCTGCTTGCCGAGTAGCTCGCCGTAGCCGGTCTTGACGACACCGGCCTCGAACGCGTCACGTTCCTTGGCCATCATCTCGCGGATCTTCTTCCCGCAGGCCTTGCGGAGGTTGTCCGCCTCGGCGAGGTTGTAGCCGGCGAACTTCTGCGCGACCCGCATCACGCTCTCCTGATAGATCATCAGGCCGTACGTGTCGCCGAGCACCGCCTCGGCGTCGGCGTGGAAGTACTCGACGGGCTTTCGGTTGTTCTTGCGATCGGCGTAGTCGTAGTGCATGTTGACGCCCATCGGCCCTGGCCGGTAGAGCGCGATCAACGCGGCGACGTCCTCGAACGAGGTCGGTGCGAGCGCCTTCAGGAGTTGGCGCATCGGCGGCGACTCCAGTTGGAACACACCCATCGTGTCACCGCGTGACAGCAACGCGAACGTCGCCGGATCCTCGAGGGAGATCTCCTCCACGAGGAAGTCCGGGTCGCGGGTCGCCCTCACCATCGCGA
This sequence comes from Actinomycetes bacterium, assembly GCA_031398325.1. Taxonomy (GTDB): domain Bacteria; phylum Actinomycetota; class Acidimicrobiia; order Acidimicrobiales; family Ilumatobacteraceae; genus Sva-07. Next base: position 49,513 of record JANNNB010000072.1, on the reverse strand, counting down.
CGGTGTCGGTGATGACGTCGAGGTTGCGCAGCCCCAGGAAGTCCATCTTCAGCAGCCCGAGGTCTTCGATGCCGTGCATTTCGTACTGGGTGACGACGGGTGCGTCGGCCGGGTCCTGGCCGGACTCCGGCTTGCGTTGGATCGGGACGTAGTCGGTCACCGGCTCCTTGGTGATCACGACCGCCGCAGCGTGGATGCCGTCGGAGCGCTTCAGCCCTTCGAGGCCGCGGGCGACGTCGATGATGCGCTTCAGATCGGGATCGGAGTCGTACATCGCCCGCAGGTCGGCGGCGGCCTTGTAGCCGTCGGCGTACTTCGGGCTCTCCTCGAAGCAGTACTTCAACGGGGTGTCGCGCCCCATGACCATCGGCGGCATCGCCTTGGCCAGCTTGTCGCCGACGCCGTAGGGATAGCCGAGCACGCGGGCCGCGTCGCGTACGGCATTGCGGGCCTTGATCGTGCCGAACGTGATGATCTGGGCGACGTGGTCGCGCCCGTACCGCTCGGCGGCATAGCGGATCATCTCGTCGCGATATCGCGAGTCGAAGTCCATGTCGATGTCGGGCATCGAGATCCGGCTCGGGTTGAGGAAGCGTTCGAACAGCAGGTCGTAACGGACCGGATCGAGATCGGTGATCCGCAGCGAGTAGGCGACGGCACATCCGGCCGCCGATCCACGGCCGGGTCCGACACGGATGCCACGGTCCTTGGCGTACTTGATCAGGTCCCACGTGATCAGGAAGTAGGACGCGAAGCCCATGTCGCAGATGACCTTGAGCTCGTAGGCGAGCCGTTCCGCGACGTCGGGCGAGATGTCGTCGCCCCAACGCTCCTTGGCTCCAGCCCATGTGAGATGGGTCAGGTACGCGGCATCGTCGTCGAAGCCTGCCGGCAGCGGGAAGTTCGGCAACAACGGCTTGCCGAACTCGATCTCCAACTCGGCGCGCTCGGCGATCCAGAGCGAATTGTCACAGGCGGTCGGCACCTCGCGGAACAGGTAGCGCATCTCCGCAGCGGTCTTGAGGTAGTGCTCGGTGCCCTCGAACTTGAAGCGTTTCGGATCGGACAACAGCGCACCGGTCTGCACACAGAGCAGCGCCTCGTGCGACTCGTGGTCGTGCTGATGCGTGTAGTGGCTGTCGTTCGTGGCGAGCAACGGCGCACCGATCTGCTTCGCGATCTCGACCAGCTTCGGGTTGGTCTCGCGCTGTGCGTGCTGGCCGTGGTCCTGGAGCTCGACGAACAGGTTGTCCCGTCCGAAGATGTCCTGGAGTCGGCTGGCCTTCGCGAGCGCGCCCTTCTCGTCGCCGTTGAGCAGCGACTGGAGCACGTGCCCACCCAGACAGCCGGTGGTGGCGATCAGGCCCTCCGAGTACTTCTCGAGCAGCTCCCAGTCGACGCGGGGCTTGTAGTAGTAGCCCTCCATGAAGGCCAGGCTCGACAGCTGGATGAGGTTCTTGTAGCCGGTCTGGTTCTCGGCGAGCAGGGTCAGGTGGTAGTAGAGCTTGGCGCCGCCCTCGGTGTCGCCGCCCGAGTCGTCGATCCGCCCTCGCCTGGTGGGACGCTCCGAACGGTGGTCGTGGGCCATGTAGGCCTCGGTGCCGATGATCGGCTTGATCCCCTGCTTGTTGCACTCCTTGTAGAAGTCCAGCGTGCCGTACATGTTCCCGTGGTCGGTCATGCCGATCGCGGGTTGCCCGTCGCTCACCGCCTTCGCCACCAGCTCGTCGAGCCGCGCCGCTCCGTCGAGCATCGAGAACTCGGTGTGGACGTGAAGGTGGGTGAAGGAATCGGGCACAGAACTTCTTGTCACGGGATTACACGGATGTTGTTCGAATGTAGCGCGATCAGAGGTGCATGGCATTCGCCGGCCGGACCGATCGGTTCACGGGTCCTGTCGCCGGCGTTGTTTCGGCGTGCGGCCTTCGGCCGGTCCGAAACGAACCCCGGCGCCACCCGTTCACCTGTCGGTGCATCGCTGTTCCTCGGAGCCTGAAAAGCTTGTTTCGGCTGGTGGGCAGAGACCCGGAAGGGAGTTCTGTTCCCGACTCGTTTTGCGAGGGGAGGCGCGCCTGCCAGGGCTCCGGTCGGTTCCGGTCGGTTCCGGGTCAGAGGTACGTGCCGGGGCGTTCTGTGCCTGACGGGTTCTGGCCTTGCGGGAACTGCTGAGGGGCTCCTCCTGGGAGCTCTCGCATCTGTTCGAGCTGCTGTCTCGCGGCGAACTGCTGGGCCATCAGCGTGGCTTGGATGCCGTGGAACAGGCCCTCGAGCCAGCCGACCAGTTGGGCCTTCGCGATGCGGAGCTCACCTTCGCTGGGCACCACGTCGGGCTCGAACGGCAACGCCAACATGTGGAGTTCCTCCTGAAGGTCCGGCGACAGCGCCATCGACAGCTCCGTGATGGAGCGTTCGTAGATCTCTGCCAGCCGTTCGCGTGAACGCTCGTCGAGCGGGGCCGCCCGGACCTCCTCGAGCAGTTGCTTGACCATCGAGCCGATCCGCATGACCTTCGCCGGCTCGGTCACCGACTCGCGAGCCACCTCGGGCACGCCAGCATCGGGCTCGATGCCATCACTGTTGGTGATCTCGTCGGGCTGCACGACTTCGGTGACGTCTGACATGGTCCCCGTTCTACCCGACTCGGCTCGCGTCGACACCCACGTGTCGCTCCGCCGTCACACGACGGTGGCGAGCAGGGGGACGTTGACCTCGGCAGAGGTCAACGCTCCGTGGCGGCACACGAGCTCGAACGGGCCGGAGTCGGCGGGGTCGTGAAAACTCACCGGCTCGGACGCCACGAGAGCCACATCACCGAGACGTGACCTGATCGCCGGCGCCATCGACTGGCCGAACCAGTGCTCGTCCAGCATCTGGTCCTTCGTGACGACGTGTCCGAGGTGTCCGATCTCCTCGGTCGCCGTCTCGACGATCGACGCGACCGCACCTGGCGCCGCATGCAGCCATCGGAAGCGTCCCTCGCCGGACTGGAACGACACGCCGGCGAGCAGCTCCGCCGACGGGTGGACGATGTTGCGACCCACGTCGACCTGACCATGGTCGGCGGTGACGAGCAGCGCCGTGTCCGGGGGAAGAGCGGCGAGGATCGCGCCCACGATGTGATCGGCGAAGCGCAGTTCAGCGTCGTAGTAGGGGCCGAACCCGCGCTCATGGGCGATCTTGTCGATGCCGCCGTAGTAGCAGTAGACGAAGCGCTCGCCGGCTGCGAGCTGAGCCGCTGCTTCCACCGCAATGGATGATGCGGCGCGCCACCCGCTCGGCTTCGATCCACGTAGGTGCGCCTCCGAGAACGCCGACCCCTGCAGTTCGGCCGGGCTGATCACCGGCGGGGTGAATCCGAGGAACGGGTCGTACGGCTGGACATCGCGCGGCGGGTGCGAGCGGCGCACCGCCTGCTCGCCGACGGTCCATCGCAACACGTTCATGATCTCGCCGCCGAGCACGATCCGGTACCCGATCAGGCCGTGTTCGGCAGGGGTCAGACCGGTCGTGATCGAACTCAATGCGGTCGCGGTGGTCGTCGGGGCGACCGTGTGGATCGGCCCGCCCGACAGGGTGGCAAGGTTCGGCATGAGGACTCGATGCGCTTCGAACTGGTCCCAGCCGAGGCCGTCGAGAACGAGGAGCACGGCTCGCGCTGCCGATGCAACCGGGCTCGGGAACCACTGCGGCAGGCCGGTGGCCCACGGCGCCGGGCCCAACAGGGCCGGAATGATCCCACGAACATTCGCTCCCGCGTAGTCCGGAATGATCGGTCCGCCACCGCTCGTCGTTCCGTTCGTCATGATCACTCGATGACAGTCCACCACGTCGTCGGTGCCATCGACAAGGAATCCCGCTGATTTCGGGGAGTTCATCAAACAGCCTGTTGATCAATAGGGTGTCGGGGTGCGCATCTCGACCCGCGGTGACTACGCCTCCCGTGCGTTGTTGTCACTCGCACTGCATGCCGATGCCGGTCCCACATCGGTACGCGACATCGCCGACCGCACCGCGCTGCCCCAGCCGTACCTCGAACAGATCCTCCTCGCGCTGAAGGGGGCCGGGCTCGTGCGCTCGAAGCGCGGCGTCGGTGGGGGCTACGTGCTCTCCCGCCCGCCGGAGGAGATCCTGCTCTCCGAGATCGTGTCGGCCGTCGATGGTCCGATCACCCTCGGCGACTTCGGACAACCCCACCAGGACGGTGCGTGCGATCACGAAGGTCAGTGCGTGCTGCTCGGGATCTGGGACGAGGCGGGCGCGCAGATGCGCAGCTACCTGGAGGGCTACACGCTCGCCGGGATCGCGGCGATCGCCAACGGCGACGCCCCCTGGCCGTAACGATCAGCTCGGCCTCGCCCCGAGTCGCCTCGCCCGCGCCCGGCGCTTCCCTCGGCTCTTCGAGGGTTGCCGAGCGTTTCAGCCTGGCAGGCTGGCTTCGATCGCGGCGACGAGCGTCGGGTCCTCGGGTGCGACCATCGGCGAGAACCGGGTGACGGTGCCATCCGGGGCGATCAGGAACTTTTCGAAATTCCAACGGATGTCCCCCGAGACACCTTCGGCATCGGCGACCTGGGTCAGCGACGCGTAGATCGGATGTTGACCGTCACCGTTGACCTCGATCTTCTCCATCATGGGGAACGTGACCCCGTAGGTCGTCGAACAGAACGTCTCGATCTCTTCGGCCGTGCCAGGCTCCTGGCCACCGAACTGGTTGCACGGGAACCCCACGACCGTGAAACCACGATCGGCGTACTGCTCGTGCAGGGCCTCGAGGCCGGTGTACTGCGGCGTCAGTCCGCACTTCGACGCGACGTTGACCGCGAGGATCGCTTTGCCGTCGAAGGCGGCCAGGCTCGTCGTGTCGCCGCCGAGCGTGTTGATCGGTTCATTGAGAAGTGACATCGACACAGTCTGGCCGATCGGCGGCTGCCGGCGAGAGCCGGCGTCACCGCTCGTTCCCGGGCGCTCCGTTCCGGTCGGGACGGCGCTCGTACACTCGACCCATGATCGAGTCACCGATCGACGAGCCGTTCTCGGGCACCGTCGAGGCCCCCAAGGACTGGGCCGCAGGCCTGCCGGCGGTCGCCGTGTCCCTTCGTCGTGGCGTGTCGGCGATGGGCGCACGGCGCGCCTTCACCACGCTGCGACATCTCAACCAACCGGACGGATTCGACTGCCCAGGATGTGCGTGGCCAGAGCCGGGCACGCCACACCTCGCAGAATTCTGCGAGAACGGCGTGAAGGCGGTTGCCGAGGAGGCGACGACGGCGCGGATCCGGCGCGACTTCTTCGCCGAGCATTCGATCGCCGAACTTCGCAGCCGATCCGAACACTGGCTGGGGCAGCAGGGCCGGCTGACCGAGCCGATGGTCAAGCGGCCAGGTGGGGCACACTACGAGCCGATCTCGTGGGCGGACGCGTTCGCCATGATCGCCGGCCAACTGAGGTCGCTGCCGTCACCGGATTCGGCCGCGTTCTACACGTCCGGACGTACGAGCAACGAGGCTGCATTCCTCTATCAACTGCTCGCCCGCAGCTTCGGCACGAACAACCTTCCCGACTGCTCCAACATGTGCCACGAGGCGAGCGGCGCCGCACTGACCGAGACGATCGGCATCGGCAAGGGCTCGGTCCACATCACCGACTTCGCCGAAGCCGACCTGATCGTGGTCGTCGGACAGAACCCGGGCACCAACCATCCGCGCATGCTGACGACGCTGGAGGACGCCAAACAGCGTGGTGCGTCGATCGTCGCCATCAACCCGTTGCCCGAGGCCGGACTCATCCGCTTCCGCAACCCCCAGCGTCTCAGCGGCCTCCTGCTCAACGGGTCAGCGCTGGCCGACGACCATCTCCCGATCCGCATCAACGGTGACCTCGCGTTCTTTCGAGCCGTCAACCACCTGCTGCTGAGCGAGCCGGACGACGCTGCGATCGATCGCGACTTCATCGGCCGCTACACGACCGGCTTCGACGAATTCGCTGCTGACGCGTCCCAGATCGACTGGGAGGCGTTCGCCGGCGCGACCGGTTTCGAGCGATCCGTCGCCGAGGACTTCGCCGCCAGGGTCCGGCGTTCGGACCGGATCATCGTCTGTTGGGCCATGGGGCTGACGCAGCACGCCAACTCCGTCGCGACGATTCGCGAGCTCGTCAACTTCTTGTTGCTGGGCGGCAACATCGGTCGACCCGGCGCAGGTGTGTGCCCGGTGCGCGGGCACTCCAACGTCCAGGGTGACCGGACGATGGGCATCGTCGAGAAGCCCACGGACTCGTTCCTCGACGCGCTCGGGACGCAGTTCTCCTTCGATCCACCTCGAGACCACGGGCTCGACACGGTCGAGACGATCCAGGCGATGCTCGACGGCCGGGTCACGTTCTTCATGGGCATGGGTGGCAACTTCGCATCGGCGACCCCCGACACCGACGTCACCCACGGCGCGCTCGAGCGCTGTGCACTGACCGTCCAGGTCTCCACCAAACTCAACGCCTCACATCTCGTGACCGGCGACCAGGCACTGATCCTGCCGACCAAGGGCCGTACCGAGCGCCATGAGGTCGCCGGGGTCGAGCAGGTCGTCACGGTCGAGGATTCCATGGGTGTCGTTCATGCGTCACGCGGAACTCTCGATCCGGCATCCGCCGACCTGCTCAGTGAGGTCGAGATCGTGTGTCGCCTCGCACAAGCCCTCGACCTGCCCGAGGCCGACTGGTCCGGTTTCGCCTCCGACCACTCGTCGATCCGCGAATCGATCAGCAGGGTCGTCCCCGGGTTCGAGGACTTCAACGACAAGATCGCCGACGCGGGTGGCTTCACGCTCCCCCACGGGCCGCGCGACGATCGCACCTTCGCCACCGTCGATCGGCGAGCACACTTCACGGTCAACCCGTTCAGCTGTGCGGTCGCACCCCCCGGGAAGTTGCTCCTCCAGACGCTGCGCAGCCACGATCAGTACAACACCACGATCTACGGCCTCGACGACCGGTACCGCGGAATCAGTGGGGGCCGTCGCGTCGTGTTCGTGAACGCCGACGATCTCACGATGCTCGGACACCGCGACGGTGACGTCGTCGATCTCCGCTCGACCGACGGCGAAGGAGCGCACCGGATCGCCCACGGGTTCCGGCTGGTGGCCTATCCGACACCGGCAGGTACCTGCGCCGCCTACTACCCGGAGACGAACGTGCTCGTGCCGTTGCACAGCGTGGGCGAAGCCGGCACGCCGACGTTCAAGTCGATCCCGGTCGAAATCCTCCGGCCGAGCTGACGACGGGTGGGCCGCTGGTCAGGGCGTGGCGGCGTCGAGCCAGGCTTGGAGATCTGCCGCGAGCGGGCTGTGGTACGTCACGCGCTCCCCACTCGTCGGATGCTCGAACGCCAACTCGGCAGCATGCAGGAACGGTCTCGTGAGGCCGAGCATCGGCCGGCGCTGGCTGTACGTGGGATCGCCGACCAACGGATGCTTGATCGAGGCCAGATGCACCCGGATCTGGTGCGTGCGCCCGGTTTCGAGGCGGCACTCCAGTCGAGACACGATCGCAGGCGCCGAGTACGAGCCGATGACGCGGTAGTCGGTGCGGGCATACCGGCCATTGGCCACCACCGCCATCTTGAGCGGGTCGCCGCGATCTCGGCCGATCGGGCCGTCGATGATGCCGTGGGGCGCGTCGGGCACGCCCCACACGAGCGCCTCGTAGCGTCGCGTCGCGCTGTGATCGGCGAACTGTTCGATCAGCATGTCGGCTGCGTCCTGCGTCCTCGCCACGACCAGCAGACCGGAGCTCCCCGCGTCGAGACGGTGCACGATCCCTGGTCGGATCATCTCGCCGACGCCGGCGATCTCGGGAAAGCGGGCGAGTAGGCCGTTCACCAGTGTGCCGTCAGGGTTCCCGGCGCCCGGGTGGACGACGAGACCAGCGGGCTTGTCGACGACGATCACCGAGTCGTCCACGTGCACGACCCCGAACTCGACCGACGCGTCAGGTGCCGGCGGCGGGATCGTCGGGAGGGCATCGGGGTCGACTGCCACCTGTTGACCCTCGACGAGCCTGACCTTGCCCGACTTCGCCACGACTCCGTCGACGCGCGCACCGCCCGCGGCGATCATCGTGGTCGCGTCCGACCGGCTCACGTCGGCGATCAACGCCACGATCCGGTCGAGTCGTTCGCCGTCGAGCGCGGCGGGAACTACTTCTTCGATCATCGAGACCCCTCGGTTTCACCAGCGATGTCTTCGGCGACGTCCTGAGCGAACCCATCGCGGCGGTCAGGGTCGACAACGACCTCCGACCGGCTCACGAGGATGCTGTTCAGGATCAGTAGTCCGGCGCCGACGTTCACGGCGATGTCGGCGATGTTGAAGATCGGGAACCACTGGAAGTCGATGAAATCGACCACCGAGCCGCGAAGCCAGGCGTCTCCACGGAACAACCGGTCGACGAGGTTCCCCGCCGCCCCGCCGATCAGCAGCCCCATCCCCAGGGCGCCGAGCTTGGTTCCGCCACTGCGCAGCGACACCAGCAGCCACACGATCACCAGGGTCGCGATCACCGCGATGTAGGGGCCGAAACCCTGTCCTCGGCTGAACGCCATGCCGCTGTTGAACGCGAGGTTGAACTGCAATGTCCACACGACCTCGATGACCCGATCGTCGGACAGGCGATTGATCGCCCAGTGCTTCGTGAGCTGATCCAGCAGCACGACGACGAGCGCGATCAGGACCGGGGCCCGCCACGGACGGGCGACAGTCATGATCGGCTCACCGATGTCCGCGGCTCAGCGCAGGCCGATGCCGCTGACCTTCTCGGCAGCGAGCACGGTGGTCTCGGGAAGGGCCTCGAGGCGCTCCCGGGGGATCGGCAGACCGGACACCTCGGAGTAACCGTAGGTTCCGATCTTGATCCGCTCGAGAGCGGCGTCGATGTCTTCGATCGTCTGTCGGGCTTGCGTCGACAGCACACGGTCGAGGTCGCGCTGCACCACCATCGTGTCGCCCTCACCACCCTCGTCGTCGAACTGGACGTCGCCCATTTCGCCGTCTTCGATCAAGCTCGTCGCTTCGTCCTCGAGTCGCGTCGCCCGAGCGAGCTCGGACCGGCGGCGGGCGATCAACTCGTCGCGCTGCGCCTTCAGGAACTTCACATCGAAGTCCTTGGTGTAGGCGATGCCGTCCTTCGAGTGGCCACGGGGTTCGGGGATCTCGTGGCGGTCCGGCCGGTAGTTCGAGAGCAGGGCCGGCGTGTCGGGCGACGGCGGCTTGGGCGCCCGGCGTGCCGCAGGCGGCTTCACCTCGGCCGGCTTCGACGCCGTGTTCTTGGCCACCGCAGATTTGGACGTGGTCTTCTTCGCCGTGGTCGTGGCATCGGCCGTCCTGGGGGCGGCCTTCTTGGCGGTCGACGCCTTGCTGGTGGCCGCTGCACTCGACGGCGCAGAGGATTTGGACGCAGCAGGTTTCGCCGTCGACTTGGTCGCTGCGGACTTCTTGGCGGGCGCCTTCGTGGCCGCCGCCTTTGCCGTCGACGACTTCGGTGCGGTCTGCTTCGTTGCAGGGTTGGGCTTCTTCGGTGCGACCATTTTCGCGCTTCCTCCCGGCGTGGTGAGCGGAGGACCCTACCGGGGAGTTGTGCGGGTGACGACGATCAACGGTTCGCCGACGGCATCGTGGCCGGCATCCGCTGCGGTATCCGCACGGGCATCGGGGCCGGAACCCGTGACTGCCGAGGCCTCGATCGCCTCCAGCCGGACCGACAGCGTTTCGTCCATGATCATCTGTCGGTGAGCCTCGACCGCTTCGAGCCATGGCGCGGCCGCGGTGATCGACAGATCGATTCGATCCGAGACGTCGAGATCGGCCTCGCGTCGAGCCTGCTGGATCGAGCGGATCAGGTCGCGGGCCAGGCCCTCACGCTCGAGTTCAGGGCTCACCTCGATGTCGAGGGCGATGACCCCGGTCCGGTTCGTGAGGCCCGAACTGGCCTGATCCCCCGCAGCGACGAGGTCGAGTCGATACTCGCCCGCCATGAGCTCGCGACCGCCGACCGTCACGACACCGTCGACGACGGTCCAATCCCCGCGCTTGTGTGCGCGGATGACGTCCTGCACGTCCTTGCCGAGACGGGGCCCCAACTTCGCCGGCACGAGATGGAGTTCCTCGGAGGCGACCTGTGCCATGTCGGTGGTGAGTTCGACCCGACGGACGTTGACCTCGTCGGCGATCAAGTCGACGAACTCACGGAGCCGCTCCGCATCGGGCGCGGCGACGGTCACCGTCTGGAGCGGGAGTCGCACCCGCCGACCGTGTGACTTGCGGACCGACAACGTCGCCGAGCACACGTCGCGCACGAGGTCCATCGTCTCCACGAGGTCGTCGAACGCCGGAAGCTCGTCGACCCTCGGCCAGTCGGTCAGGTGCACGCTGTCGATCCCGTCGATCCCGTCGATCACAGCATGGCCGTCCGGGCCGTCCTCGGTCCCGCCGTTCATTCCCTGGTAGATCGCCTCCGACACAAGCGGCAGCAACGGTGCGACCAGTCGCGTGACGACCGACATCACCGTGTGCATCGTGTCGATCGCATCGTGGTCGCCCTGCCAGAAGCGGCTGCGGCTCCGGCGCACGTACCAATTGGTCAGCGCGTCGAGGTATGTCCGGACCTGCTGGCAGGCGGCGAACAGGTCATAGGCGTCGAGCGACACGGTCAGGTCGCCGACGAGGTCGCGTGTCTTGGACATGATGTATCGGTCGAGCACGTTCGGCGAATCGGTGCGCACGACACCGCGGTGGTCGGCCGCGTTCGCGTACAACGCAAGGAAGTACCACGAGTTCCACAGCGGCAACAGCACCTGCCGCACGGTGTCGCGGATACCCGTCTCCGTGACCGTGGCATCGTTGCCGCGCAGGATCGACGACGACAGCAACGACCAGCGCATCGCGTCGGCGCCGTGGGCGTCGAACATGGCGGTCGGGTCCGGATAGTTGTTGAGGCTCTTCGACATCTTCTGGCCGTCGTCGCCCAGCACGATCCCGTGGCTCACACACGACGAGAACGCCGGCCGATCGAACAGCGCCGTTGCCAGCACATGGAGTGTGTAGAACCAGCCGCGCGTCTGGCCGATGTACTCGACGATGAAGTCGCCCGGGAAGTGCTGTTCGAACCACTCGCGATTGTCGAACGGATAGTGGACCTGGGCGAAGGGCATCGAGCCAGACTCGAACCAGCAGTCGAGTACCTCCGGCACGCGACGCATCGTCGACCTCCCGCTCGGGTCGTCGGGGTTGGGCCGCGTGAGTTCGTCGACGTTGGGGCGGTGGAGGTCGGTGATCGTGACCCCGAAGTCGGCCTCGAGGTCGGCGATCGATCCGTACACGTCGACACGCGGATGTGCCGGATCGTCCGACTGCCAGACCGGGATCGGCGAACCCCAGAACCGGTTCCGGCTGATCGCCCAGTCACGGGCGTTCGCGATCCACTTGCCGAAGCTGCCTTCCTTGATGTGGGACGGCTGCCAGGTGATCTGCTCGTTGAGCTCGACCATGCGATCTCGGAACGCGGTGACCTGTACGAACCACGACGAGATCGCCCGATACACGAGCGGCTGCGCACAGCGCCAGCAATGCGGGTAGGAGTGGTCGTAGGTCGCATGGCGCAGGACCGCCCCACGCTCCTTGAGCTCGCGGATGACGAGCGGGTTCGCGTCGAAGACGTGAACCCCCTTCCACGGAGCGATTTCGGACGTGTACTGGCCGTGTTCGTCCATCGGGCAGATCGTCGGAATGCCGGCGGCGTTGGACACGATCTGGTCGTCCTCACCGAACCCGGGGGCCATGTGCACCACGCCGGTCCCGTCCTCGGTCGACACGAAGTCGGCGCCGAGCACGCGGAACGCTGCCTCGGTGCCGAAGGTCGCCGTGTCCGTGAAGAAGTCGAACAGCGGCGTGTAGGTACGCCCGACGAGGTCGGCGCCTTTCACGGCGCCGACCTTGGTGGCCTCGCCGAGTTCTGCGGCATACGAGCCGAGCAAGGCGTCGGCGAGGATGTACCGCACCCCGTCGAGTTCGACGATGGCGTAGTCGATGTCAGGCCCGACGGCGAGGGCCAGGTTCGACGGCAACGTCCACGGTGTGGTCGTCCAGGCCAGGATGCGCTCGCCGGTCTCGAGCTCGAAACCGACCGTGAGCGCGGGGTCCTGGCGATCGTGATACACATCGTCCATCCGGGTCTCGGTGTTGCTGAGCGGCGTCTCGCATCGCCAGCAGTAGGCCAGCACTCGAAAGCCCTCGTAGATCAGACCCTTGTCCCAGAGCGTCTTGAACGCCCACATGACACTTTCCATGTAGGTGAGGTCGAGGGTCTTGTAGTCGTTGTCGAAATCGACCCAGCGCGCCTGACGGGTGACATAGTCACGCCACTCGTTCGTGTACTGCAGCACGCTCGTGCGGCACGCATCGTTGAACTTGTCGATGCCGAACTCCGTGATGGCCGGATGGCCCGAGATGCCGAGCTCCTGCTCCGCCTTGACCTCAGCGGGCAGACCGTGGCAGTCCCAACCGAAACGACGCTCGACGCGCCGACCGCGCATGGTCTGATATCGCGGGATCGCGTCCTTGACGAATCCGGTCAGCAGATGGCCGTAGTGCGGAAGGCCGTTGGCGAACGGCGGGCCGTCGTAGAAGACGAACTCGTTGTCACCAGCAGTTCCGGCCGGGCGAAGCTCGATCGAGCGCTCGAACGTCGAGTCCTTCGCCCAGATGGCGAGCACATCCTGTTCGAGCGCAGGAAAGTTCGGCTTCGGGTCGACGGCTGGATACGGCACGCCTCGATGCTACCGAGCAGGTTCGCGGCCGCCGATGGGGTTTGGTGGGCCCCCGGTGACCGTCATGGTGGCTCAGCGTTCGCGGCCGTCGGTGTCGTCGAACGTGAATCGAAAGTCGTCGTCGGAGTCTCCAGCGCCCACGACCGGCGGGTCGTCGAGCCTGTCGAATCCCGCGCCGACGGGCGTCGGATCGTCGGTTCCATCGTCGAGGGAGAACATCGGGCCCGAATCGGCGTCCGGCACCTCCGGCGCCACCTGGCCGAAACCCGCGTCGGGGATCGTCGGCTCGTCGTCGTCGGACACGGTGACGATCTCGATCGCTTGCGTGGGATCGAGATCGTCCGCGACGGTGTCTCGCTCGCCGTGGGTGGAGACGTCGGACGGGGCTGCCGCGGCGGGGGCAGGCATTCCCGGCGCGTCGGAGCCCGATTCGTCGTCGGAGGCCGACAGCAGTGGCCGGCGGACCTCGCCGAGGCCGGCCGGAACCCGATCGGTGATCTCGATGAGCTCGGTCGCTGCGTCGCGAACCCGGGCCCGCTGGGCCACCAGGAACTGTTCGAGGTGCTCCACGTCGGATTCGAGGAAGTCGCGTCGCGCCTTGAGCGAATCGACTTCGCTCGCTGCGAGCAAACGCTCGCTCTCACCCGCGCGCCTCGCCTCCTCGCGCGCCTCGTCGAGCATGGATGCGGCCATCTCGCGCGTCGAATCACGAGTGGCAGCCGCCTCCTCGTTGGCGGTCGAGACCACCTTGTTGGCTTCGGCGCGCGCCTCGGCGATCAGCGAATCCGCCGTGCGTTGGGCCAGTACGAGCGTGCGACTGATCGTGTCGGACTGGTCGGCGGGGACGGTGACGGGCTCTTCGGAGCGAGACGCAGCCTCGGTGACAGCCGACTGGCTGTCGGACACCTCCTGGAGTCGGGCGACCGCCGCCCGAGCGCGAGCCTCCATGGCGGTCGACTGGTTCTGTGCTCGTTCGAGTTCGTCGGCGACGTCGTTCAGGAAGCTGCGCAGCTCATCGAGATCGGCCCCCTTGCGGACCGTCTTGAACTCGGCGCTCCTGACGCGTTGCGGGCTCATTTCCATGCGTGTGCCTCCATCATCGGCGGTGTCCGGGACGCGTTCGTCGCGCTATTCGTCGCCATCGTCGAAGCGCTGTTGGCGAGCTGCGACGGGTGGTTTCAGGAGGTAGACCCCGGTCGCCACCTTCTCCATGGAGCCATCGAGGGCGTAACAGATGCCGCTCGCGAAATCGATGAGTCGTCGAGCCACCTCGCGCTCGGTGCCCTCCAGGTTCATGATGACCGGTTGGCCCTCCTTGAACTTGTCGGCAACCTCCTGCGCCTGATCGAAGCGGCGCGGCCGGACGGTTGACGGTTCCATGGAACCTCCCTGAACACTGCGCAGCGCGGGCTGCGACGACTGGCTTGGTCGGATCTGCACGCCCGAGTCGTCGTGACGACCCGAGTTCGATGACGCCTGCCGCCGTGACGGCGACGCGTCGAAGTCCTTGGACGGAAAACTCGGCCGCGCCGAGACGGTTCGCACCGTCGGTTCCGGCTCGGGCTCCCACCCTCGCTGCGAACGCTGCTCGGTGTCTTTGGGCGCGCGCTGCTGACGTGGGGCCTCGGGTTCGTCGTAGCCGTCGTAATCGTCGTAGGCGTCGTCGGGACCGAGACCCAGGTAGTCCATGGTCCTTTTCCAGAGTGACATGCAATCCTCCTGCGTGCCGGAGGATAGTGCACGCCCACCGATTCCAAGTGGACAGCCCCGAGACGCCCGGCCGGCCCCGCCCCTCCCGCGCCGCCCACAGGCCAACTCAGGGTTTGGGTGGGCGCGGGCCGAAGAGGGCCGTGCCGATGCGGACCTGCGTCGATCCAGCAGCTACCGCGAGCTCGAGGTCCCCGCTCATGCCCATCGAGCACTCGACGAGTCCGAGATCGTCGACGAGGGCCCGGGTCGTCGCGAATGCGGCGCGCGTCTCACCAGGGTCGCCGCTCGTCGGACCGACGGTCATGAGACCGCTCACCTCGAGGCCTACCTCCCGTGCATGACCGACCAGGCCACCGACCTGGTCAGGGGTACAGCCCGACTTGCCGCTCTCCCCCGTCGAATTGACCTGGATCAGCACACTCGCGCCCGGTGCACGCTTGGCGACCTCGTCGACGATCGATCGGCGGTCGAGACTCGACCAGACGTCGACGAGCCCGACGAGCTGGCGGACCTTGTTCGTCTGCAGGTTGCCGATGAAGTGGACCGTCGGATGCAGTCGCTCGATCGTCTCGCGCTTGCTCAACAGCTCCTGGGCATAGTTCTCGCCGATCGTCCTCGCTCCCCCGTCGACGGCGCGCCCGATCGCCTCGGGACCGAAACCCTTCGTGACCGCGACGATGGCGACAGGATGTGTCCAGCGACGGTCGACCGAGGCGATCCGCTCCCGGATGGCCAGCAGGTTCGCCGCCACATCGGTCATGACGTCGATGTTCCCATGCTCGATCCCACCGACGTCGTCCAGGCGACCAGCGCGTGGCGTTCCTCTTCCGCACGCGCCCTGTGCGAGAACCAGCGCGCGTCGCAGGACGTACACGGACCGACGACGTCGAGATCGATCCGATGGCGCCGGAGAGCCGCAGCGACTGCGGCGGGGACGTCGAGGCGCGTGAGACCGTCGGATGTCGACCCGGTGATCTCACCGGCCGGCACGCCGACGCCGGCCGCCACGGCGAGGAGGTCCTCGGCACCGAACTCGTAACACTCGACGTGGATGCAGGGGCCGAGCACGGCGCGCGCGACCGTGTCGTCGCGCTCGTCGAAGCGGGCGATCGCAGTGTTGACGATGCCTGCGGCCAACCCGCGCCATCCGGCGTGGACAGCAATCAGCGTGCCGGACGCTCCACACAGCACGAGGGGGGCGCAGTCACCCGCCCAGATCGCCAGATGCACGTCGGGCCGCTGCGTGACCAGGACGTCGCCGGCGGCCAACACCTGTGGGCTCGGAGCGGGCACGTCGAGATCGACGACGCCGACGCCGTGCTCCTCGGCGACCATCGACCAGTCGGACCCGGTCAACTCGCGCTGTCGAATCGCCCGTCCGGTCGCGCCGGCAGCGGTGTCTCGGTCGGGACGCTGGTCGCCATCCGTTCGCTCGGTCACGACGACGTGCAGGACGCGCGAGCCGACCACATCTCGGTACAGCTCGAGCACGGCGGTCAGCCGTCCGGCTACTTCAGGAACGACGGAACGTCGAAGTCGTCGTCGTCGTCGGTGTCGAGCGGATCGTCCGCCTCGGTGTCGCCGAACAGCTCGGTGATCCGGGTGGCCGACGTTCGCGGCGAGTTGTCGTTCGACAGCGGGGCACGCCCGCCGGTCGGCGGACCGTCGACCCGATCGAAGCCAGCGGCGATGACCGTGATGCGGACCTCGTCGCCCATCTCGTCGTCGATGACCGTACCGAAGATGATGTTGGCGTCCTGATGTGCGACTGCGTGGATGATCTCGGCTGCCGCGTTCATCTCGAAGAGCCCCATGCTCGACGGGCCGGTGATGTTGAGCAGCACGCCGCGAGCGCCGTCGATCGCCGATTCGAGGAGCGGGCTCGAGATGGCGGCCTTGGCGGCCGAGACCGCACGTTCGTCGCCGCTCGCCTGACCGATGCCCATCAGGGCCGAGCCGGCGTTCGAGAGCACCATCTTCACGTCGGCGAAGTCGGTGTTGATCAGGCCCGGGGTGGTGATGAGGCCGGTGATGCCGGAAACACCCTGCAACAGGACCTCGTCGGCCATCTTGAAGGCGTTGAGCACGCTCGTCTTGTCGTTGGCGACCGTGAGCAATCGATCGTTCGGGATGACGATCAACGTGTCGACCTTCTCCTTCAACCGCTGCACGCCGTTGTCGGCCTGCACGGCGCGGCGGCGACCCTCGAACGAGAACGGACGCGTGACCACGCCGATCGTGAGCGCACCGGCCTCACGAGCGATCTCGGCGATGACCGGTGCTGCACCGGTGCCGGTGCCACCACCTTCGCCGGCGGTGATGAACACCATGTCGGCGCCGCGCACCATCTCTTCGATCTCGTCGTGGTGGGCTTCGGCCGCAGCACGGCCGACTTCGGGATCGCTCCCGGCACCCAGACCCCTGGTCAGATCACGTCCGACGTCGAGCTTCACGTCGGCGTCACTCATCAGCAGCGCCTGTGCGTCGGTGTTGACGGCGATGAACTCGACGCCCTTCAAGCCGGCGTCGATCATGCGGTTCACGGCGTTGACGCCACCGCCACCGACACCGATGACCTTGATGACGGCCAGATAGTTCTGCGGTGCGCCGACCATCAGCAGATCCTCCATTGTTTCGAGTTCATTGGTTCCATTCGGTCCATCGGCTCCTGCCTCGGAGCGGACTGGCGCACATCCTGCCAGGTCTGAGACATCAGAACGGGGACGCTAACCGTCCCCACCTGCATCCCGTCACATCCGCTCACCGTACGGTGACCTCGCTCGTCGACACGTCGATCACCGAGATCGGGTCGGCGCCGACGTCCTCGAGCTTGCGTTCGAGCCGGACGAGCTTGGCGATCTGCTCGTTGTCGCCGATGGCCGAACCGAACCGGACCTCGATCGCGGGGTTGGCGTCGACCCCGGTGAGCATCAGGACGAGGTCGGCTCCATCGGGAGTGACCATCATCGACTCGACGCGCGACCTGATCGTCGGTGTGAGCTTGGTGACGAGCGATGCGGCAGAGGAGTAACCGATCGAGGCCGTGCCGCCGACGCCGGTGTCGAGGGTTCCGGGCCCGCTGATCCACACGAGCGCGACCGGCTCGCCTTCGATCGAATCGAGCACCCGGCCGTCGCGGTCGAGAACCCGGCTGAGACCGTCGGCACCTGCCATCGCCACGAGTGGCTTTCGCTCGCGCAGTTCGATCGTTGCCGAATTCGGGAACGTCGTGCTCACCCGGGCGTCTTCGACCCATGGGATGGCCTCGAGATCCGCCTCGGCCTGCTCGGTGTCGACGAGCAGGACCGGCGTGCCGATCAGGTCGTCGACGACCTCCTGGAGCCGGTCGGCGTTGGTGTACACGTTGCCGTTGACCTGCACATCGTCGACGGCGAACAGGGACGACCCCAGGACGGCGAGGACGGCGACGACGAGCAGCAGCACGACACCGCCGATGACCAGCCACCTGAGCCGGCGCCGGCTCTCGGCCCGACGGACACCGATGCGACGTTGGCGCAACCGCGGCTCGATGCCCCGGGTCGAGGCCTCCTTCGGCGCGACGGCGTCCTCGGATCCGTCGTCGTCGATGAACAACGTGGCACCGGTGGCGACCCCTCGCTCCAACTCGTCGTCGAGATAGACGGCATCGGGAAGTTCGTCGTCGCCCCCGATCGTGATGGTCGATCGCGTACCGAACGCAGCGGACAGTTCTCCCAGCACAGCCGGGTTCGCCACGGTCGACTGGGTCTGCTGGGCAGCGGCCCCCGACGGCGGGGGCACGATCGTCACGGCCGACTCGCGCCCGACGTCGCCGGCGCCGATCTTGGCGGCTTCGGCCTTGGCCTTGCGTCGTTTCGAGCCGAGCATCAACCTTGCTCCTGCTGGTCGAATGCGTGCTCGTCGAACCCGTGCTGGTCGAACCCGAGGAGGCGGATCTCGCTTCGCAGCGCGTAGCCGGTGGCGTCGATGACACGTTGGCGCACCAACGCCATCAGGCGGTACACGTCATCGGCCGATCCGCCCTCGTCGGCCTGGATGAAGTTCGCGTGCTTGTCGGACACCTGCGCGGTCCCGAGGCGCAGACCCCTCAAGCCACACTGGTCGATGAGCGCTCCGGCACTGACCTCGCCGGGAACGGGGTTGACGAACACCGATCCGGCGTTCTGACCCCCGGGCTGATTGGCGCGCCGCCACGCCACCACCTCGCTGATCTCGGACTCGGCGATGTTCCGCGAGCCCGGCGCGAGCCGCAGCAGAGCGTCGATGACCAGGTGGGACGCGCCGATACCGCTCCCCCGGAACCGGAGCTGTAGTTCGCTCGCCGACTTGACCTCCGGTCGACCGGGATGTGGTCCGAGGAGATCGGCGATCGTGACCTCGACGAGGGATGCGGCGATGTCGGAGCCGTGCCCTCCGGCGTTCATGCGGACCGCGCCACCGATCGACCCCGGAACCCCGACGGCCCACTCGAAGCCGGTCAGGCCCCGGGCGGCGCACTGACGGGCGAGGACGGGCAGGGGCACCGAGGATCCCGCCCGCACCTCGGCCCGTTCGGCGTCGATGTCGAACGTGTCGGTCAGCGCTGTCGCGGAGACGACGATGCCGGCATAGCCGCCGTCGGCGACGAGCATGTTCGACCCTCGTCCGAGGATCACGACCGGCAAACCGGACACCCGCATCGCATTCCCGACTCGTTCGAGATCATCCAGCGAACCGACTCGAGCCAGGACGGCGGCGCTACCGCCCACGCGATAGGTCGTCAGCGCGCCGATCGGAACGTCACGTTCCCCGACCGGTCCGAGTGCGGCCAGGGCCGCGTCGACGGCAGCGCAGGTGTCAACTCGCGCGTCGGGCATCGAGCACCTCGGTCGGAAATGTTGCGATGTCACCGCAGCCCATCGAGATGCAGACATCGCCCGAACGAACCTCGCCGGCAACGAACCGGACGAGATCCTCGCGGCGAGGGAGCCAGACGAGACGTTGCTCGGGATGGGTGTCGGCGACGGCGTTCACCAGCAGCTTGCCGGTCACTCCCGGAATGGGCGTCGTTCCCGATGCGTAGATGTCGGTGAGCACGACCACGTCCGCGTCGACGAAGGCGTCGGCGTAGTCCGCCCAGATCTCCGCGATCCGGTTGTACCGGTTGGGCTGGAACACCGAGATCACGCGCTGCCAGCCGTCACCACTGCTCCGGGCCGCTGCGAGGACTGCTGAGATCTCGCTCGGAAGGTGGGCGTAGTCGTCGACGAACGTCCCCCCGGCGTCGACGCCGCGGATGTCGAATCGTCGGGCGACGCCACCGAACTTCGCGAGGGATCGAGCGATCACGGCAGGTTCCACGCCGATCTCCAACGCCATCGCCGCGGCACCCGTGGCATTCACGACGTTGTGCACGCCGCGCAGCGGGAGCTCGACGTCGACGAGCCGCTGTCCGTCGCGCACCATCGTGAACGTGAATGCGCCGGTGGTGGCAGTGACGTCGACGGCGCGCACGTCGACATCGGCGGACAGCCCATACGTCACCGCCCCATGACGGGCGGCGAGTCCGGCGGCGATCGGATCGTCGCCGCACACGACCTTCGGTCCGGAGATCTGACCGAGGTACCGATCGAAACCGTCGACGATGCCCTCGAAGGATCCGTAGTGGTCGAGGTGGTCGACCTCGACGTTCGTCAGGATGGTGCCGAAGAGTGGCAACTCCAGATGTGTGCCGTCGCTCTCGTCGGCCTCGACGACGAACCATTGCGAGCCGGTCCACTGTGCGCCGGTCCCCACGTCGGTGACATCGCCACCGACGACGAAGCTCGGGCGCAAGCCCGCTTCGGCGAGGATCAGCATCAGCATGGATGTCGTCGTCGTCTTGCCGTGCGTCCCGGCGACGCCGAGCGAGCGGGCCTCGGCGCAGATCGCCGCGAGCATCCCGGCGCGTCGCAGCACCCGCACGCCGATGGAACGAGCCTCGTCGAGTTCGATGTTGCGTTCGGGTATCGCGGTGGAGGCGGTGACGGCGTCGACGCCGTGTACGGCCGAACGGTCGTGGCCGACCGTGACGGCCACACCGGCGGCGCGAACCCGCTCGAGCACCGGATGCTCCCGCAGATCCGATCCCGAGACGGTGTGACCCATCTCGGCCAGCGCGATCGCGATCGCACTCATGCCAGGGCCGCCGACACCCACCACGTGGAGACGGCGTGGCGCGCTGAGGTCGAACGTCGCGGGAGGATTCGAAGGGGTCACGATGGACGAGATGTTATGGCCACGCGTTCGATCAAACCGGCCAAGGCGCCACTGCGGTGGACGGAACCGCACTCGTACGCGGCTTCGGCCAGGAGCTCCCGTGCGAGCGGGTCGGACCGGAGCCAGTCGATACGGGTGCCGAGACTCGCGATCTCGTCGTCGGTCACCATCACGGCGCCGTTGACGTCGGTCAACCACGCGATGTTGTCCCGCTGATGTCCGTCGGTTGCGCCCGACCACGGCACGAGGATGGCCGGGATGCCGGTCACGGCGACCTCGTGCACCGTGCTCGCCCCGCCGCGGCCGACCAGCAGGTCGGCGGCTGCATAGAGCGCCGGCATGTCGGGCTCGAAGCCAACGACGCGGTGGAACACACCATCGGGCGCGTGGTCGACCGACTCGATGCCGGCGGTGAAACGCTCGCCGGCGATCTGGTAGACCGCGAGCCCGGAGTCGTCGAGATGATCCGCCAGATAGCCGCGGATCGCATCGTTCAGCACGCCGGACCCGAGGGAACCACCCATCACCACGATCAGGAACCGATCGCTCGGAATGCCCAACCCGGCCCGCGCTCCGGCACGGCCGCCGACCCGATCGACGTCGAGGACCGCTTGACGTACCGGTGCCCCGGTGATCTCGGCACGCGGCAGTGTGGAGCCGGGAAATGCAACCGCACACGCCGCCGCCCACCGGGCGGCGAGTTTGCTCGCCCGCCCGGGGGTGCGGTCGTAGGAGACGACCACGACGGGAATCCCGAGCCGCCTGGCTGCGAACACGGCGGGCATGCTGGCGTACCCCCCGACCGAGACCACCACCGACGGCGTTCGGTCTCGCATGACGCCGATCATCTCACGAGTGGCGGACACCATCTTCGGAACGAAGCCGAGGTTGCGACGGTCGAGGCCTCGCTGGAATCCGACCACGTCGAGGAATGTGTGCGGGTAGAGCGTGTCCGGCAGCAGGCGCGTCTCGATCCCTCGTCGGGCGCCGACGTAGTGAACCGTTTCCGGGGCGTGCCCCGCGGCGACCAGCGCATCGGCGACCGCGAGCGCTGGCAGGACGTGTCCGGCGGTTCCGCCGCCTGCGACGACCGCGAAGCACGCAACGCCGGTCGCCCCGGCCGCGTCCGTCGCGTCCGTCGCGCCGGTCACGATCGAACGACCCGCCGCGACACCGACAGCAGCAGACCGGCTGCGGTCATGCTCACGAACAGCGAGCTGCCCCCTGCGGAGAAGAACGGCAACGTCAGGCCCGTCACCGGGAGCCGGCCGACCACGCCGCCGAGGTTGACGATCGCCTGCACGCCGAACCAGGTGGCGATCCCGCCGGCGAGCAACATGCCGAAGCGATCGGGTGCGGCGAGCGCGGTCTGGATCCCGAACGCGACGAGCAGGATGAACCCGCCGACGACCGCGGCGGTCCCGACGAACCCGAGTTCGTCGGCGATCACCGCGAAGATGAAGTCGCTCTGGGCGTACGGCAGGTAGCCGAGTTTGCCCTTGCCGCCGCCGATGCCCGAACCGGTCAGCCCGCCCGAAGCGATGCTCAGGTAGCCCTGGTAGATCTGGTAGGCGAGGTGGTCCTTCTCCTCGGCGACGTTCGTGAACGAGGTGAACCGGGCGAGCCGGCGGGGACTGGACACCACGAACAGCAGCGCGACGGCAGAACCGGCTGCGCACACGGTCAGGAGGTGGGTCACGGGGACACCAGCGATCCACGCCACCGAGAACACGATCGCGGCGAGTACCACCGCGGACCCGAGGTCGCCCTGTGCCAGACACAACCCGGCGCCGATACCGGCGACGAGCGAGATCGGCACGATCGCACGTCGCGCATCGACCACGTCCTCCGGCCGCCGTGCCAGCAGGTCGGCTGCCAACACCACGACGGCCAACTTGAGGAATTCGGACGGCTGCATGCTGAGACCGCCGACACGGATCCACGAACTGGCACCGTTGACGCTCGCGCCAACGCCCGGCACGAACGGGAGACACATCGCCACCACACCGAGCAGACCCAGGGGAATGATGAGCCGGCGCCAACGCGTGTACGGCACCTTGGCGGCGATCACCAGGGCGATCAGGCCGAGGCCGGCCCACATGGCCTGGCGACTGAAGATCCGATAGGGCGAATTGCCCAGGTTCGCTTCGGTCACCGCTGACGCGGACAGCACCATCACGAGGCCGAGCATCACGAACACGGCGACCACACCGGAGATCGCGTAGTACGTGCCGGTCGGCGGGCCGAGTACTTCGGGCCCGGATGCGCGACGCTCGGCACGAGCCGTTCCGAGCCTCGCCCGGGCCGCGGCCGGACTCGTGCGCTCGCGCTTGGTGCGCTTCGTTCGCGTGCCGGCGGCGCCACGACCTGCGACGGCGACAGGAGTCGCCGTGCTCGACCGGTTCGTACGTGTCGGCGCGACGATGTCACCGACGGGGTCGCCGTGGAGTCGCTGGAGGGCGGCGCGGCGTCGATCGCCGACGGTCAGAGAGGCGGTCATGCTCGGACGTCCTTCACGTTGTGCTCCATGTCGGAGCTCGGGTCGATGATCGGCTGAACAGGATCGAGTTCGAGGACCAGCGATCTGAAATGATCGCCGCGGGCTTCGAAGTTCGGATACTGGTCGAAACTGGCGCAGCCCGGCGACAGCAGGACCGTGTCGCCCGGCTCGGCGATCGCGACGGCACGTCCGACCGCAGCGGCGAGATCAGCCAGGACGTCGATCGACGCACGGGTTCCGGACCTCTGAAAGGCCTCGGCGAGCTGAGGTCCGGTGTTGCCGATGGCGAGCACCGCCGACAAGCGGTTCGGTTCACTCGCCATCGGCGAGAGGTCGACGCCCTTGTCGTACCCGCCGGCGATCAGGATGATCCGATCGAAGGAGCGGATCGCGGCTGACGCCGCGTGCGGTGTGGTGGCCTTCGAGTCGTTGAACCATGCCACCCCCTCCCGCGTCGCGATGTGCTCGAGTCGATGCGCCGGCCCGGTGAACGACGCGACAGCGGTGCGGATCGCTTCGAGGTCGGCGAGGCCCGACTCCAGGACGAGTGCTGACGCCGCCAGCGTGTTCGTGATGTCGTGCGGGAGCGCTCGGCTCATCGCCCGTGTCGAGACGATGTCGCCGTACGGCCCGGTGAGAACGCGGCCCTCGTCGGAGACCACGCTTCGGTAGTCGCCTTCCTCGAGGCCGAACGAAGCGGTGCGCCCCGGGGCGGCGGCGAGATTGCGGGCGACGATCGGGTCGCTGGCGAACCCGATGGCCGCGTCGGTCGGGCGTTGGTTCGCGAAGATCCGGGCCTTGGCCGCCTCGTACGTCGCCATCGACTCGTGCCAATTGAGGTGGTCCGGGGCCAGGTTCAACCACACCGCGGCTTCCGCACGGAACGTCGGCGTCCAGGCCAGTCGGAAGCTCGTGCACTCGACGACGAATGCGTCGAGATCCTGGTCGATGGCATCGACGAGTGGGGTCGACGTGTTCCCGGCGTCGACGGTCCGCAGCCCGGCGGCGCGCAGGATGTCGACCGTGAGCAGCGTGGTCGTCGTCTTGCCATCGGTGCCGGTGATGGCCAGCATGGGGCGCGGGCCGCCGGAGCGCTCCTGCTCCCAGCGGTAGGCGAGCTCGATTTCCGACACCAGTTCCACGTCTCGGGTACGGGCTGCGGCGATGACGGCGTGGGTCTCGGGGACACCAGGCGCGGGCGAAACCAGATCGC
This sequence comes from Actinomycetes bacterium, assembly GCA_031398325.1. Classification (GTDB taxonomy): domain Bacteria; phylum Actinomycetota; class Acidimicrobiia; order Acidimicrobiales; family Ilumatobacteraceae; genus Sva-07. Next base: position 25,042 of record JANNNB010000072.1, on the reverse strand, counting down.
ACGATGCGACCAGGCGGTCGAGCTCGGAAGGGCCCATCGGGCCGAGGAGCTCGACGTCGAGGTCGGCGGCGGTCGCACGTCGGTCGTCGGTGACGTCGTCGTCGATGACGACCACGTCGAAGTTGCGCCGGCGAAGCGCCCGCACCGTCGACGCACCCGCGACGGCCAGCCCGTAGACGAGTGCCCTCACAATGTCCCGCCGGCGACGTTCGTGAAGTCACCGATGAAGATGCCGAGCGCTACGGCGACGCAGATCGCAGAGATCAGCCAGAAGCGGATGATGACGGTCGTCTCGGGCCAACCGATCAGCTCGAAGTGATGGTGGATGGGCGACATGCGGAACAGGCGTCGAGTGCGTCCCGATGCCTTGAACACGCCCATCTGGATGGCGACGGATCCGGCCTCGATGACGTTGATGCCGCAGATGAGGACCAGCAGCAGTCCGGTGTTGAGGGTGAGCGCACAGAAGGCGAGCGCCGAGCCGAGCGCCAGTGCCCCGACATCGCCCATGAAGATGCGTGCAGGTGCGGCATTCCACCACAGGAAGCCGAGGCACCCGCCTGCGAAACCGGCGGCGAACACACCCATGTCCAGCGGGTTGACGATCGCTCCGTAGATCTCCGGATTTCTGAAGGCCCAGTACGCGATGATCGTGAACGCGCCGAATCCCATGAGCGCCGACCCCGCGGCCAGTCCATCGAGCCCGTCGGTGACGTTGACGGCGTTCGTCGTCGCCCAGATGATCATTCCTGCCCAGAAGACCCACACGACGGTCGGCACCTCGAAGCCGACGTCTGCACGGGTGAGGGAGATCGTCTCGGAGATGCCGGTTCCGACGACCAACCACCAGGCGAAACCGAGCGAAGCGATCATCGTCAGGTAGTTCTTCTGCTTCCAGAAGATGCCGCGGTTGTGGCGCTTGCGGACCTTGATGAAGTCGTCGAGGAATCCCATCAACGCCATGAACAACACGCCGACCCAGACGATCATCGTCTGGTCGGAGAAGGCGAGGCCCGGTCGGATGTGCGCGACGAGCCAGCCGGCGAGCGCAGAGACGACGATCGCGATTCCGCCCATCGTCGGCGTTCCCTGCTTGACCATGTGATGGTCGGGACCGTGATCTTCCTTCCCGAGGATCGGCTGGCCCTGGCCTCGCGTCCGGAAGAACACGATCAGCCAACGCGTGCCGAACAACGACACGATCATCGCGGTCGCCCCCGAGAGCATGATCGCGATCACGTCAGCTCCTCCAGGAGCTGTCTGGCGACCGCACGGTCGTCGAAGTCCACGAACTCGCCACCGATGTCCTGGGTGCGTTCGTGACCTTTCCCGGCGATCACGATCACGTCGCCCGGCCCCGCCCCACGGATCGCCGCCGCGATCGCAGCTCGTCGGTCGCCTTCGACGATCACGTCGATCTCCGTCTCGTTCATGCCGTCGAGGATGTCACCGATGATGTCCATCGGATCCTCCATGCGGGGGTTGTCAGATGTCACAACAGCTCGGTCTGCGAGGAGCGCGACGATCGCGCCCATCTCGGGACGCTTGTCGCGGTCGCGTCCCCCGCCGGCTCCGAAGACGACCGTCACTGCCGAACCGGGGTCAGCCACGGCGCGAGCGGAAGCAATCACCTCGGCCAGGCCGTCGGGCGTGTGGGCGTAGTCGACGATGACGCTGAAGCCGACCTGGACGTACGGGCTTCCGACGGTGACCGACTCGAACCGGCCTGGAATCGGTTCGACCTGTGCGAGCCCGGCGATGGCGACGGCCGGATCGATGCCGAGTTCGACCGCAGTGACCAGGCCGGTCAGCGAGTTCATCACGTTGAAGCGCCCGCCGATCGGCACGGTCACCGGCATGTCCTGCCACCGGTACGAGTGTGAGTGACTCGACACGCTGATGTCGCTGACATCGTCGAGGCTCACCTCGACGAGCCGCATCCGCTCGTCCTCGTCATCTCGGTCGGCGATCACGTCGGCGAGGAGACGGCCGTACGTGTCGTCGACGTTGACGATGGCGAGCGGTGCGAAGCGACGGTCGAAGAGCCGCGCCTTGGCACGGAAGTACTCCTCGGTCGAGCCGTGCAGATCGAGGTGGTCGCGTCCGAGATTCGTGAACACGACGGCGTCGAACTCGGTGCCATCGACACGGTGCAGCGCCAGGGCGTGGGACGAGACCTCCATCACGGCCGCGTCCGCCCCGTCGTCGCGGAACCCGGCGAGCATCCGTTGGAGTTCGGGCGCCTCGGGCGTGGTGCGCGTCCCGTGGAGCGTGCCCACCACCCCGGTCGACCAGCCGTTCGCCTCGAAGATCGATGCCGTCAGCTGAGCCGTGGTCGTCTTGCCGTTGGTACCGGTGATCCCCACCGCCATGAGCGACCTCGTCGGACGCCCGTAGACGATCGAGGAGACCGGACCGAGTGTGACGCGTGTGTCGTCGACGACGAGCTGTGGCACTGCGATGCCGTCGATCTCGTGGTCGACGAGCAGTGCGACGGCCCCCGAGTTCACCGCCGCAGCAGCGTGGTCATGGCCGTCGAAGGCGCTGCCGCGCAAGCACGCGAACAACGAGCCGGCGTCGACCACCCGTGAATCGTGCGCGACGCCGGTGATCTCCACGTCGGCAGTGTGCACACCGGCCATCCGCGTGCCGGCGAGTTCCGGCTCGGCGATCAGGGCAGACATCAGCATCGTCGGCAGGCGTTCACGGAGCGACCGGGTCACAGCCGGTCGACCCCTCGGTCGGCACGATCCCCAGTTCATGGATGAGCGTCGGCGCCAGCTCGGCGAACACCGGTGCGGCCGCCGTGCCGCCGAATCGATCGTTCGTGCCCGCGGGCGGCTCGTCGACCGAGATCAACACCGTGGCTTGCGGATCGTCCGCCGGGAAGAAGCCGACGAAGCTGGCGTAGTAGATGCGATTGCCGTCGTCGTCGAAGTACGTACCGTTCTCGGCCGCCTTGTAGGCGGTACCGGTCTTTCCCGCGATCGGCAGGCCGTCGACCTGGGCGAGATCTCCGGTTCCCGTGTCCGAGCAAACCACCTGGCGCATCATCTCGGTGGTCTGTGCGGCCGCTTCGGTCGACACGACCTGTCGTGTCTCCGACGGTGGGGTGTCGTTCATCGAACCGTCGGCCTCGACGATCGACTTCACGAGCTTCGGCGCCACGTACACGCCCTGGTTGGCGATGGTGTTGATCGCAGTGACCAGCTGCAACGACGTGCTCGACACTCCCTGCCCGTATGCAACCGTCACACGCTCGCTCCCCCACAGTTCGTCGGCTTCCTTGAGAATGCCGCTCGACTCGCCCGGGAAGTCGAGTGCGGTCGTCGCTCCGAGTCCGAACGCTGCCATGAAGTCACGGTGGACCCAGCGACCGAGCGTCTCCTGCACGAAGATCGTGCCGATGTTCGACGATTCGACGAGGATCTGCGACACCGACAACCACTCGTTGGGGTGCTCGTGGGAGTCGGCGAGCAGGTCGTCGTAGTACTGCTTGCGCCACGGCACCTCGAACGACGTCTCGGGCGTCACGGTGCCTTCGCTCAGTGCCGAGGCCACGGTGATCACCTTGGCCACCGATCCGGGCTCATAGGCGTCGACGGCGGCAAAGTTGCCTGAGGTGACCTCGTAGGCACCCGTCTCGTCGTTGAAGCGAACCGATGCCATCGCATAGATCTCGCCGGTGTCCGGTTCCATGACGATGGCGGTTGCGCCACGGGCGCCGATCTCCGACACCTTTTCGAGGAGCACCTGCTCGGTCGAGAACTGGATCGACCGGTCGATCGTCAGGACGAGATCGTTGCCTGCGACCGGGGCTTCGGTCACGGTCTCCGAGCCGGGGATCGAGCGGCCGCCGGGGGCGACCTCGCGGGACATGCTTCCGCCCGTGCCGGTGAGCAACTCGTCGTATTGGAGCTCGAGACCCGCGATTCCGACGCCGTCGATGTTCGTCCGGCCGATCACGCTGCGCCCGGTGTCGCCGCCGGGCATCTCCCTGCGATCTTCTCGATCGACGTTCACGCCCGGGAGTTCCAGGCTGGAGATCTGCTCGCCCACGGCCGAATCGACCTGGCGGGCCACGTAGACGAAGCCCCGATCCTTCGACGCGATCTCGGCCAACAGTTCAGCGGCCTTCTCGTCGGACAGTGCGAGGAGGTCGTCGAGCAACTGGACCGTGGCAGGGCCGTTGTCGACCAATTTCGGGTTGATCGAGATGGTCGAGGCCGGAACGGAGATCGCCATCTCGTTCCCGTTGCGGTCGAACACGGTACCCCGCTGGGCAGGCACGCTCCACGAGCGCGTCCACTGCGCTGCACCCTCGGCGCGATAGGTCTCCGCCTCGGTCGTCTGCAATGCCGCCACACGAGCGACGATCACGAGGAACATCACGACGATCACCGCGAGCGCGGCGATCAGTCGGAATCGCGGCGACCCGGCACGCCGGCGTACCGAACGCGTTCGGGGCGGTGGTGCCTGGACTCGGACCCGATTCCGCGCAGGGTGCTGGCGTCGCTGCGATCGCGTGCGCGAACCAGCATGAGCCCGCGCCGCGGTCGGCACTGCGGCGTGGTTCGATCGCGCCCGCGACGACGGGATCCGTTCGTCCGGGACCGATCGGGTGGGCGACGAACCACGACTCGACCGGCTCTGCGCCGTGCGGGTTGGTGCGGAGTGCGCGTCGGTCCTGGTCTTCGATGTGGTCGGCTGCGCGTGGGAGCGGGTTCCGTGGGTCCTGTTCGCCGTCACGGTTGGCCCTCCGTCACTGCTTTGACATCGCGGAACTGCTCGAGCGGATCGCTGTCGATGATCACCTGGGAGTTGCCACCGTCGACCGATCCGGCCGCAGCGATCTGACGAGCGAGCGACTCGGGGGTCACCCGGACGAACTCGCCCGTGTCACCGCGTTCCATCCCCATCGCTCCTGCGGCCGCTGCGAGGCGGACCGGTGACCGCAGCTCGGCGCGCTCGTAGCGCAGCTCGTCGAACAGCTCGCGCTGTTGGTCCACGGCGCGCTCGAGCCGGTCGATCCGCAGTTGCCGCTCGGCGAGCTGGGTGTGGAACACCGCCGCGCCGAGCAACCCGACGAAGAGGGCGGACCACGCGACACCGGCCACGATCGCCGGCCAACGACGCTTGCGAGCGACCACGACCAGCGCCGGCTTTACTGCAGACCGCCGTGCCGGCGAGCTGCTGTGGGCGGTCTGCTGACGATCGGAGCGGCTTCGGGCGATGACGTGCGTCGGCTTGGGGGCCCGAACGTCGACGTCTCGCCGGAGTGGGAGCGCCATCAGCGATCCGTCCGGTCCGAATTGGCGATGGGCACGATCTTCTCGACCACTCGGAGGCGCGCCGATGCGGCGCGGCGGTTGCCGTCGCGTTCGGTCGCACTCGGTCGCTTCGGTACACCGCGCACGATGCGAACCGTCTGGACCGCGCCGCACACGCACGGCAGGTCAGGAGGGCATTCGCACGCGCCGGCCGCCACGGCGAAGCGTTCCTTGACGATGCGGTCCTCGCCCGAGTGATACGCCAACACGGCGATGCGCCCGCCCGGGCGCGTTGCCTCGACGGCCTGGTCGAGCGCCTCGGGCAGCACCTCGAGTTCGCCGTTGACCTCGATGCGGATCGCTTGGAACGTGCGCTTGGCCGGGTGTCCCCCGGTACGTCGTGCGGCGGCGGGAATCGCCGTGGTGATCACTTCGGCGAGTTCGGTCGTGCTCTGGAGCGGGCGCGCCGCGACGATGGCCCGCGCGATCCGACTGGCGAATCGTTCGTCGCCGTATCGGCGGATGATGCGAGAGAGCTCGTGTTCCGAGTAGCCGTTGACGACGTCGGCAGCGGACCAGGGCTGTTCGCCGTCCATGCGCATGTCGAGCGGACCGTCATGACGGTAGGAGAAGCCCCGATCGGCATGGTCCAGCTGCGGCGACGAGACGCCGAGATCGAACAGCGCTCCACTGATCTGGTCGACTCCGTGGTCATCGAGCGCTTCGCGGAACTGGTCGAAGCGTCGGCGACTCGTCGTGACCCGCTCGGCGAACTCGGCCAGGCGCGCCTCGGCTGCGGCGAGCGCCTCGTCGTCCTGATCGATGCCGAGGATGTCGATGTCGTCGCGCGAACGCAACAGCGACGCGCTGTGTCCGCCCCCGCCGAGGGTGGCGTCGACGACGGTCCCGGACGGGACTGCTGCGAACAGCGCCGTGATCTCGTCGACCATCACGGGATCGTGTTCGAACGAGCTGCTCGCGCTCATGGTGCGGTACCTGCGATCTCTTGTTGCCCGGCCTGTTCGCTCGCCCGATATGCCTCGGGGTTCCAGATCTCGATCTGGTCGAGAGAACCGAGCACCATGACGGCACCCTGGGCGTCGATCGCCGCGTGCTCCCGCAGGCGGGCGTCGATCGTCACCCGGCCCTGCTTGTCGATCGTGGCGTGTACGGCCGACGACGAGAACGCACGCTTCCGGTCGCGGCTGGCCTCGCCGCGCTTGACCTGTTCGATCAGTTCAGCTGCCTGGGCCTGGAACGACTCCTCGCTGCGGACGCTGACGCAGCCGTCGTCTCCGAGGAACAGATAGCAGTGCTCTCCGAGGTCGCCACGGAACGACGTCGGCAGAGCCACCCGCCCCCGTTCGTCGAGCTGTCGCTCGTAGACCCCGACAAACACGCGCCGCGTCCTCGATCCTTCTGCCTCGTACTCCCGCGAACCGCTGCCTCTGCCGTGAAATCGCGAGAAGTTCCCCGGCGATCCCCATTCTTCCCCCAAACTCCCCCAAAGTCAACCATTCGCCCCCATTTCCCCACCGATCTCCCCCGCGACAGCGGAGAGGCTCACCTGCAGCGTCGCCGCGAGGGCGTCCGTGTCGAGCACGTCGAGCGTGGCGACCGGGCGGAGCGCGTCGAGCGGCGGGCGGTGCTCGGGGAGGAGCAGCGCAGGAAGGGCGGCCGGGTCGTACGTCGTGTGCGCGCACACCTGGAAGCGGGCGGCATCGCGGGTGCGGCGCTGGCTGATGCCGACCAACTTGGCCCGCCCGCCACCGGGATGGTCGACGAGGATCTCTCCGGGGCCGATGCCGTCGAAGCAGATCGTGCGCGACCACGCCGTCGACACCAGCGGACCCTCGTGCACCTCACCCAGGCCGATCACGTCGCGAAGACACCGTCCGAGCCAGATCATCGACGCCCGTACGTCGGCGACCCACGCGGGGTGACCCGCCGGCACGACCACGTCGAACCACACCACCTCGCCCGGTACGAGCAGTACCGCTCCCCCGCCGCTGTGCCGCCGGATCACGTCGACGCCGGCACGGTCGCAGGCATCGAGATCGACGTCGGAGTCGTGCTGGGCGGAACCGAGGACGAGCGCCGGAGCGGTCACGTCGTGCCACCAGATCACGGGACGGACCGGTGCGGGGATCGGTCGTTCGTGCAGCGCGGCGGCCGGACCGCTGGTGTGCTCCAGCTCGAAGTCGAGCACGGCCGTCAGGACGCGAGCGGGAGATACGGCCGCCAGGTGTCGGGGATGCCGCTCACGGCGATGACGACCCAGGCGGTGGCGCGAGGTGCGCGGCACGGCTTCTCCAGTCGCATCCCGGCCTCGTCGGGGGTCCGGTCACGCTTGGTCAGGTTGCACGGCCGGCAGGCCGCGGCGACGTTCTCCCAAGTGTGCGGCCCGCCCTTGGACCGCGGCACCACGTGGTCGATCGAGTCGGCTCGTTCGCCGCAGTACTGGCACCGATGGTCGTCCCGGGCGAAGATCGCGCGTCGCGATAGCGCCGCACGTCGCACGTAGGGCACGCGCACCATGTAGCGCAAGCGGATGACCGACGGACACGGCACCGTCAAGGATTCGGAGCGGATCAGCCGGCCGTCGTCTTCGAGCACGTCGGCCTTGTCGGCGAGCACGAGGCACGTCGCACGCTGCGCCGACACGACGCTGAGTGGCTCGAAACTCGCGTTGAGGACGAGCGCACTCCGCATGGCCGGACCTTACCGAGACCCCGAGTTGCGGAGCGCTGGGTTTTCGGCCGGTCCCGCCGGCTGCACGGTCAGCTGCCCCACGCCTTGCACCATCTCAGGTAGTTCACCACATCGTGAGGCTCCGGATGGTGCGCTGAGTCGCCGTACTGCGTCAGCATGCGGAATTCGGTGTACGCGGGCGCAGGGAGCGGCAGGAACGGTGCGGCCCGCCACCACCGGTGGGGAGCGAGGCGGCCAACTTGTCGCAGCGCGGTGAACCAGAGCGACGGACGTCGCACGACCGCCCTGATCGCAGGCAGGGGAACCGGGAGCATCACGCCGATGGCTTGGGCTCCTTCGGGAGCCCGAGCATCATCTCGCCGATGATGTTGCGCTGGATCTGCGACGACCCGGCGTAGATCGTGCCGGCGCGGGCATTGAGGAAGGTGCCGACCCATGACGCCGACGAGTTCGGTGCACCCGGATCGTCGGTCTGGAACGCCGATGACGGTGGCCGACCCTCGGTCACGAGGGCGTCGGCACCCATGATGTCGACGCCGATCTCGGTGACCTGGCGGTGATACTCGCTCCAGTACAGCTTGGAGATCGCTCCGTCGGGCCCGGGATGATGGCCGGCGAGGAACTGGGTCAGCGTGCGCTGGCCCAGGAATCGCATGATCTGGACCTTCGAGTAACACCACGCCAGGCGCTGCCGAATGATCGGGTCGTCCGCGACGCCGTATTCCCTGGCCAACGCGACCAGCCGTTCGAACTCGCCCTGGTAGCGGATCGGTGCCGTTGCGGCCGCCTCGCCGCGCTCGAATCCGAGCAGCGACATCGCCACGCCCCAACCGGTGTTGACGCCACCGACCACGTTGTCCTTCGGGCAACGAGCATCGGTGTAGAACACCTCGTTGAACTCGCTCTCGCCGGAGATCATCTTGATCGGACGGACCTCGATACCGGGTTGATCCATCGGTACGAGGAGGAACGAGATGCCCTTGTGCTTCGGGGCGTCGGGATCGGTGCGGGCGAGCGTGAAGATGTGGTCGGCGAGGTGGCCGGCCGACGTCCAGATCTTCTGGCCGTTGAGCACCCATTCGTCACCGTCGAGGTCGGCCCGCAACCCGAGATTGCCGAGGTCGGACCCGGCGTTGGGCTCCGAGTAGCCCTGACACCAGGTGTCGGCGCCCGACAAGATCCGCGGCAGGTAGTGCTTCTTCTGCTCCTCGGTGCCCCACATCAGCAGGGTGTTGCCGAGCATCTGGATACCGAAGACGTCGTTCGGCCCCCCGGTCGGCACGCCGGCGCGGGTGAACTCCTCGGCGAGGATGACCTGCTCCAGCGCGCTCAGACCTGCGCCCCCGTACTCGACCGGCCATCCGGGTGCGAGATAGTTCGCCTCGTAGAGCGTCTTGCGCCACTCCGTCGTGAATTCCTGGATGGCCTCCCCCTCGAGTGCGCCGATGCCTTTCCAGCCGGCCGGCAACTTCTCGGCCAGGAACGCCTGGACCTTCTCGCGGTATGCCTCGGCTTCGACGCTGTAGGTGGGGTCCATTCCGGTCAGGCTAATCGAGCGTAGTTACCGCGCAGTAACCCGACCGGTGAACGCCAGAGCGGCCGCGCCCACGAGGGGCTGGACCGGCCCCGAGAGTTCGCCCAGGGAGAATCCTCCGAGGTGCGTCAGTCGAGATCGCAACATCACTTCGCGATGCACCGCCTCGAGGAGCGGGTCGCCGAAGGTGTCGACGACCGAGCCGGTGATGAACACGGTCGACACGTCGTAGATGGCCATGGAGGTGGCGAGGGCGCGCCCGATCATGATGCCGGTCCGGTCGATGATCGTGTCGGTGGCGCGGCGGAGTGGACGGTTCATCTCGCGTTCGAGGTCCGAGGCCGACACCATCGCCGTCAGGCACCCGAACGCGCCACACCAACACTGCGGACCGCCGGGCTCGACGATGACGTGGGCCATCGAGCCGGCGTTGCCCTGCGCACCGTGCAACCTGACCCCGCCGATGGTGACGGCCGATTCGACGGTCACGTCGACGACGAGCGTGATGAAGCTGTCGACGTGCACGGCGTCGCCCACCCAGCGCTCGCCCGCCGCCAGAGCGCTCGCCCCGGTGTCGAGGACGACAGGGAGCCCGGTCAGATCCTCGAGATATTCGCGCAGGGGAAAGGCGGACCACGCGTTGATCAGGTGCGGCGACACCGAACCGGCGGTCAGATCGACGGGGCTGGTGCAACTCGCACCGACCACACGCGGTGGCTCGATCTCGTCGGGTGCTGCGGCGAGCACGCGTCGAACCAATCGCTCCAGCACACGCCACACCTCACGGCTCGGCGTGCTGATCCGGTCGCGCACCAGGGTCTCACCGGCGGCGTCGACGATGCCTGCCGACAGCCGGATCGGGTCGACGACCACGGCGAGCACGGTCGGCGCACGGTCGGTGGTGGGGGCGTTCACTCGACGGAACCGTATCGCCGACTGTCGGGAGGGTCGCCGCACGTCTACCCTCTGGCTGGTGACAACGGGAATCGCAGAGGACGGTCCACCGATCTTCACGGGCACGGCCGCAGGTGAACGTCCGTCGGGCGCTGCACGGCCCACCGGTCAGAACGATTCGCCCGGATCCGTCCCCGGAGTCGGGTCGCGCTCGTTCGGGCAACTCTTCGACGCGATCACTGCAAACGTCGCGCAGGTACTCCACGGCAAGATCGACGCCATCGAACTCGCCGTCATGTGCCTGCTGGCCGAAGGTCACCTCCTCGTCGAAGACGTTCCAGGAGTTGGCAAGACGAGCTTGGCGAAAGCGCTCGCAGCGTCGATCGATTGCAGCTGGAAGCGGGTCCAGTTCACTCCCGATCTGCTGCCCACCGACCTGGTCGGGGTGAGCGTGTACCAGCGTTCCACCGAGACGTTCCGTTTCGAGCCAGGGCCACTCTTCGCCAACATCGTCCTCGCTGACGAGATCAACCGGGCTTCGCCGAAGACGCAGTCGGCACTCCTCGAGGCGATGGAGGAGCGCCAGATCACCGCGGACGGCGTGAGCCGTGGGCTCGACGCGCCGTTCATGGTGATCGCCACCCAGAACCCGGTCGATCAGGAGGGCACCTATCGGTTGCCGGAGAGCCAGCTCGATCGCTTCCTCTTCCGAATCGCGATCGGCTACCCCGGTCGGGCGGCCGAGATCGAGATGCTCGACAACCAGGGGTCAGCGGCGGCGCTGCGGCGCCTCGTGCCCGTCGTGTCGATCGACGAAATCAGATCGATGATCGAGGCCGTCAATTCGATCTACGTGGCGAACGCGCTCAAGGCATATCTGGTCGATCTCGCGGAAGCGAGCCGGCGTCACCCAGGGATCGAATTGGGCCTCTCGCCGCGTGCCACGCTGCAGCTGGCCGCTGGCGCCCGCGCTCACGCGGCAGCGCGCGGTCGCAATTACGCGACACCCGATGACGTGAAAGCCGTCGGACTCGCCACCCTCAGCCATCGCATCATGATGCGGGCCGATCGGAGCGCGCACCTCTCCCCCGCGGACGCGATCAGCGAGGTGTTCGACGCGGTACCCGTTCCGATCGCACAGTAGAGATGCCGTGTGAGTAGCGAGACGCCGTGCTGAATCGACAAGGTTTCGTTGCGGTCGGTGCAGGAATCTCGTCGATCGTCGCAGCACGGGTGTTCGGCATCCTCGAACTGTTCATCATCGGCTCCGGCTTCCTCGCCGCCGCCGCGGTCTCGCTGCTGATCGTCTGGATTCGTCGGCCCCGTCTACGCGCCGGCCGGTGGATCCATCCTGCGGTCCTGGTCGCCGGCGACGTCGGGCGCGTCGACGTCCGAATCGAGCATCTCGGGTCGGTGCGATCGAGCGAGTTCACACTGTCGGAAGAGGTTCGGCGCCCACGGTCGCCGTCGTACGTCGCGCGCCTCCCTCTGGCACCCATGCCGAGTGGGGGATTCACCTCGACCGGTTATCAGCTCATGGCCACCGGGCGCGGGATCGTGCGGCTCGGCCCTCTCGTCGTGGAGAATCGCGATCCGCTCGGCATGGCCCGCTCCCGCACCCGACTGCTCGACGTGGAGGAGGCATACGTCGCGCCGCGAGCCTTCCTCCTCGACATGCCGCAGCTCGGTCAAGGCGTGCTCGGAGCACAGTTGCTCGCGATGGCCCGACGGCTCGGACCTGGCGAGTTCCACGGTCTTCGCGAATACGTCGACGGCGACGAACCGCGATCCATCCATTGGAAGGCATCGGCACGTTCGGAACAGCTGCTCGTCAAGGAACACACGACCGAGGGTTTGCGCCGCTGCACGATCGTGCTCGACGCGGAGTCCTCCGTCTACCGGGACGACGACGGGTTCGAGCGAGCGGTCACGGCCGCTGCGAGTTTGGTCCACAGCGCCGACCGGGCGGGACTGTCCACGCGTTTCGTGACGGCGGGATCGATCGATCTGCGTGGACCCGAAGTCGCCGCCAACACGTTGCGGCTGCTCGCGGGCATCGAACCATCGGACGTTCCCATGGGGTCGATCGACCACGATCCGGGCGAGGGTCTCGGTCTGCTGATCGTGATCACGGCCGCTCCATCGTCCCCGGGGGTTCGGGCCGCACACGCGATCCTCGACCCGACACAGACCGCGGTCTCGGTCGTCACCGAAGCCGCTGGACGGACCTCGCTCGACGTCGCGGCACGCACCGAGGGCGAGTTCGTGAGTTGCTGGCAGCAACTGACCGGCCGAGGTCGACTCGACGTCCAGGCGGCGCGGCCATGACGCTGCTCGATTCGATGTCCCCGGCCGACGCGAGCGCCGACGAAATCGATGCAGCACCACCAGTGGCGAGCCAACCCCAACCGTCGTCGCGCCCTCAGCCGCCGGCGAAGTCGTTCACGTCCGACGCTCTCGCCTCGCTCGGTCTGGCGGTGTTCTCGCTCGCGGTCGCAGCGGGATTCGCGCGCGTGTTCGCCGGATGGACCTTCTTCGACAACCTCGTCGTCCTCGTCGTCGTCGGCCACGGCATCGGACTCGCGGCTCGGCGGCTCGGAGTCCCGACGTGGATCACGATTCCGACGGTGGCGGTCGCGCTCTTCTGGACCGTCGGCATCATGTTCTACGGAGCCACCTACTCGTGGGGTGCGCCGAGCGGCGACACCTGGACGCTCTTCAACGCCGAGCTCGACCTGGTTCGCGAGCAGTTCCAGGTTGCCGTCGCTCCGGTCGTCGACGACGGCGGATGGCCGGTGTTGGCCGCCATCGGTATGGCGTTCGCAGTGTGCCTGTCCGATGCGTTCGCATTCGGAGCGTTGGCACGTGCCGAAGCGTTGGTGCCTGGTGGCGTGCTGTTCGTGTTCATCGCCGCGCTCGGTGCGGACCGGCTTCGGGTCGATCTGACCGTCGCACTGGTCGCGGCCGGCGTCGTGGCGACGGTGCTGCTGCGTGCCCACCATGCTCCCGGTGGCATTCGCGCGTCGGGACGCGTCGTCGGCCAGGCCGTGTGTACGGCGTTGGTCGTCGCACTGCTCGCCGGCTACGTCGGACAGCGGCTTCCTGGGGCGCGCGCCGAGGCGCTCTTCGACACCCGTGGAACGGGCGACGGCTCCGGCGCGGAGCTGAGCGCCCTCGTGGACATCCGGAGCCGCCTGACGAACCAACGGGAAACCGAACTGATCGTGGTCACGGCGAATGCCGAGTCCTACTGGCGCTCCACGACGTTGCCGTCGTTCGACGGCACCACGTGGGAACCGGCCGATCGCGAAGTGGGCACGGCGGACTTCGAGTTGATCGCGTCCCGCTCCGCACCGTCGATCCGCCAACAGGTTCGGATCACCGGGCTCGCTGGAACGATGATCCCCGTCGCTCCCGATCCGACCGCAGCGACTGCGACGACCAGTCAGGACACGATCGACTACGACCAGGCAACCACGACGCTCTCCTCGAGGGACGAGTTCGAGAGCGGCGACTCGTTCGTGGTCGAGTCAGCGCCACCGCGCTTCGACCCCAGCGTCCTCGCCTCCGCGACGTCGATCGATCCCGGCGACCCGATCTACCTCGAGTTGCCCGACGACTTCCCCGAGATCGCTACACGGACGGCGGCCGACGTGACGGCCGGCACGACGACGACCTATGACACCGCGATCGCGCTGCAGAACTGGTTCAAGTCCGAATTCACCTACAGCCTGCAGGTGCAGCCGGGTCACGGGAACACCGCCATCGAAGGCTTCCTGCGCGACCGCGTCGGCTATTGCGAGCAGTTCGCGGGAACGTACGCCGCGATGATGCGCTCGCTCGGCATTCCGGCGCGGGTCGCCGTGGGTTTCACGACGGGCAAGGCGATCGGCGCCGGGCAGTACTCGGTCGCAGGGCGCAACGCCCATGCCTGGCCCGAAGTCTGGTTCGACGGCCTCGGTTGGGTGCTGTTCGAACCGACACCGGGACGCGGAGCTCCCGGAACCGAGTCCTACACCGGCGTGCCAGCGGCGCAGGACACGACCTCGACGTCGGATGCACCCGAAGAGACCGCCGATGAGGAAGCGGCCATCCCGACGCCGACGGTCGCGCCCGATCCGCTCGACCCGGCGGGGCCCGCAGTCGGTGACCCGCCCGAGCTGCCGTCCGCCGACGCTGGGGGCACCGATGCCTCGACGGCGCCCGATGACGGCACGGCAGGGACCGCACCCTGGCTGTTGGCGCTCCTCGCGGTCGCGCTCATCGCTCCGGCAGCCGTGCGGCGGATCCGGCGCCGAGCCGTTGGGCGGACCAACGACGAGAAGCTCCGACGGCTGTGGGACCGGGCCCTGCGCTCGCTACGCGACGTCGACGTGCCGATCGCAACGTCGGACACGCCGACCGAGATCGCGTTCAGGGCCGCGGCGGTGTTCCCGATCGCTTCTCGGCCGATCAAGTCGTTGGCCGAGACACTCACCGAGGCCACGTACCGTCCGGAGGGTTCGGACGGATTCGATGTCGCCGGCGCCTACGGCTCGAGTCGTCTGCGTGACGGGGCGCACTGGACACACCAGATCGAGCGGGCCGTCACCGAGTCGCTCGGCACCGCAGCCCGCGTCCGGCGCTACTTCACGCGTTGGCAGTGACCGGCGGGATCACCGCGTGGCGTCGTCGTCGACGCCGCTCGGGCGGCGTCCGCTGAGCCACGCGGAGATCGGCAGCTGACCCAGCCGCTCGCGGCCCAGCAGCCGCAGTTCGGTCTCGAGCATCAGCGCCACCACGAGCACGAGCACGAAGCCTGCGAATGCGAACAGGAAGTTCAGTGCGAGCCCACCGATCGTCAAGGCGAGCCCGCCGATGAGCCCGAAGACGAGCAACAGCGACCGCCGACGGGACACTCGATACCCGCGTTGGGAGAACGTCGGGTCCTGTTCGAGCTCCTGCTCGATCTGGCGAAGTATTCGCTGCTCTTCCTCGGAGAGAGGCACGCCCTCATCATCGCACGTTCGAAGCCATTCCTCAACGCGACGAACAGAGATCAGCCAGATTGGTTGGTGGGGTCGTGCTCCGGCCCCCATTGCTGTGCCCCGCTCCTGACGATGCGGATCCCATCGCGCTCCAGCGAGCTCGCCGGGCCGATCGCCGCTGATCCGAAGCGGTCCCGGATGGCGTCCATCGCCTCGGTCGCCGATGCCCAGTCGGCCGCCTTGCCCTCGATCTCGCCGCCGGGACCGTCCATGTCCAGCGTGAGTTGGCGGGTCGGCGGACCGAGGTTGGATCCGCTCAGCCCCAGCAGGCGTACTCCCGGAGTCGCGTCGATCTCGCGCAGCATGGGCGAGGCGATGGCGATCAGATCCGACGCCAGGTCGACGACGTCGCTGGTCGTCACCGATCGGCTGATGGTGTGGAACCCGGCGAAGCGCACCTTCAGCGTGATCGTGCGGGCACCGACCCCGGCCTTCCGGAGCCGCGTCGCGACCCCGTCTGCGAGACGCACGAGTTCACGTTGGAGTTCGGTATCGGTGAACTTGTCGACGGCGTAGGTCTCCTCGTGGCCGATCGACTTGGCCACGCGATCCGTCTCGACCGCTCGCTCGTCATGCCCGATCGCCAATGCGCCGAGATGGCGGGCCTGGGTCGCGCCGACGGCGGTGGCGAGCAGGGCGGAGTCGACGCTTCGGAGGTCGCGAACTCGGGTCACCCCGAGTCGATGCAGCTTGTCGAGTGTGACCGGGCCGACTCCCCACATCCGTTCGACCGGCAGGCGGTCGAGGAATTCCTGCTCTCGCCCCGGCTCGACGACGACGACCCCAGGACCGGGATCGATGCGATCGGGATGCGCCACCGGCTTCGCTTCGACCGAGGCCAACTTGGCCAGGAACTTGTTCGGCGCGACCCCGACCGAGCAACCGAGGTCGAGCTCGTGGCGTACGGCCGCACGGATGGCACGAGCGATCGCCGCACCGTCACCGAACAGCGTCGCCGCACCGGACACGTCGAGGAACGCTTCGTCGAGCGACAACGGTTCGACGATCGGGGTGAACCGGTCGAAGATCTCACGAACGTCGCGACTGACGCTCGCATACAGCTCGTGATCACCCGCGAGGAACACCGCATGAGGGCAACGGCGGCGCGCGACCGCCGATGGCATCGCCGATCGCACCCCGTAGCGACGGGCTTCGTACGAGGCGGCAGCGACCACCCCGCGCGCACCCGTGCCCCCGACGACCACCGGCTGGCCGGCCAGTTCGGGACGACGTCGCAACTCCACGGACACGAAGAACGCGTCCATGTCCGCGTGAAGGATGGTCCTGGCAACGCCGTCGCGGCGCGCCGACCGGCGGTCGGCAGGCGGCATCGATGTCACCGAACCAGTCTGGCCGATACCATCCGCGCCATGGGCCAGCCCACCGACGATGAGCGAGCACTGTCTGCGTTGCCGTCCGTCGGCGTGCGGATCGCCGCCTTCACCGCCATCCTCCTCGCCGGGCTCGCTGGCGGTCTCATCGGTTATTCGTTGATCCGACTCCAGTGCGAGGGTGACTGTGGCCTGCCGACCGGCATCGGACTGCTCGTCGGCGCCGTGACGGCTGCCGTCGGCATGGCGGTCGTCGCAGTGCTCGTCATGCGAGCGCTCGGCGAGTGGCGGGAGATCGAAGATCGCACCAACGCGGGCCACGCTCCGCGGTGAACCACCACGCGCAGGGTGAGTCCGCCGGAATCGCGTTCCCCGATCTGCGCCGCCTCGCCGAACAGCTCGCCCGCGACGCGGGAACACTCGCCGCGACCGGCCGCCGTCGGCTCGGGGTGGGTACTCCCGTGTCGCACGACACGAAGTCGACGGCCACCGACCCGGTCACCGAGTTCGACCGTGCCGCCGAAGCGCTGATCGTAGGGCAGCTGCGGAGCGTCCGTCCCGACGATGCGATCGTCGGTGAAGAGGGTGCCGATCACGTCGGCACCAGCGGCCTCGAGTGGCACCTCGATCCGATCGACGGAACGGTCAACTACGTGTACGACCTGCCGATGTGGTGCACGTCCGTCGGTGTCGTCGACGAAGTCGGCGGTGTGGCGGGCGCGGTGTACGTGCCGACACTCGACGAGATGTTCTCCGCCGCCCGCGGTGGGGGCGCCACGCTCAACGGCGCGCCGATCTCGGTATCCGGGGTGTCGACGATCGACATGGCACTCGTGGCCACCGGGTTCAGCTACGACCGTGACCGCCGACGCACGCAAGCGGCGCGAGTCGCGTCGATGCTTCCCGAGGTTCGCGACATCCGCCGTTTCGGGTCGGCAGCGATCGACCTGTGTCTCGTCGCCTGCGGCCGGGTCGACGCGTACTTCGAGCAGTACCTGAACAGCTGGGACATCGCCGCCGGCACACTCATCGCCTCGGAGGCCGGCGCGACGTGCACCGATTTCCACGGCGGCCCGCCGTCGACCGCCGGCGTGGTCGTCTCGGCGCCCGGGATTCACGCCGCACTGCTCCGGCAGATCAATTCCTGACCGGTCTGCCGGCCGGTCTGCTGGCCCGCGCACCTCGTCGCGCGGGGTGTGCGCCATTCGAGCGACGGATCGGGCATCATGTGGGTGTGGGTACACGCATCCTGGCCGTCGAAGACGACGAGCGCATCCGTTCCGCGGTCAAGCTGGCCCTGGAAGACGAGGGATGGATCGTCGACGAGGCCGAGAGCGGCGAGGAAGCGATCGAGAAGTTCCACCGCAACCCGCCCGACGTCGTGTTGATCGACATCATGCTGCCGGGTATCGACGGTTTCGAGCTGTGTCGTACCCTTCGCCGGACGAGCGACGTCCCCGTCGTCATGGTCACGGCCCGCAACGACACCCACGATGTCGTGGCCGGGCTCGAAGCCGGCGCCGACGACTACCTGACCAAGCCGTTCGCCCCGAAGGAACTGTCGGCTCGCATCCGGGCCCTCCTCCGCCGGATCCGGCCGAGCGCCAACGGCCACGCCCGGCTCTCGTTCGGTGATCTCGAGTTGATCCCCGACGAAGGCAAGGTGTTGCGCGACGGCACCGAAGTACACCTGACCAAGACCGAGTTCCGACTCCTCTGCGAACTCGCCGAGAGTCCGGGCAAGGTGCTGAGCCGCGAGTCGCTGCTCGACAAGGTGTGGGGCTACGACTACTTCGGCGATGGCCGACTCGTCGACGTGCACGTTCGTCGGCTCCGTACCAAGGTCGAAGCTGATCCGGCCAACCCACGCCACGTCGTCACCGTGCGCGGGCTCGGGTACCGGCTCCAGACGTGACCATCGGCGGGTCGATCCGTCGCCTGGCCCACCGATCACGTCCAGGGGCGCTCGGCGTTCGCCGCCGCATCTTGCTCACCTTCACCCTCGGTTCGATCGCCCTCTCGCTGTTCCTCGCTGTGACGACGTACGGCTTGACCAAGTCCAACCTGATCCAGCAACGCATCGACACCGCGACCACGACGTCACAGCGAAACGCCCTGGGCGTGGGACGAGATCTGCGAACCAACCCCGCCACCGCCGAGAGCGCCACGGAATCACTCAACAGCGCCGGTGTACAGAACTACCTGATCCGGTACCGGGATCTGTGGAGTGGCACCGGCAACCCCGACCTCCTGCCGCCTGATCTCAGTGCACGCGTCATCGAGGAGAACGTGCCGGCCAGCCAGATCGCCAACGTCGGCGACGAGTTGAACATCGTGGTCGGGTGGTTGGTTCCGGGGGTCGGCGCCTACTTCGAGTACTTCAACCTCGACGAGGCGGAGGCGACCCTGTCGAGTGTGCGACTGTCTCTCGTGTTCGCGGCGTTGATCTCCACGCTGCTCGGAGTCCTGCTCGGAGTCTTCGCGGCACGGCGCGCCGTCAAGCCGGTCGCAACGGCAGCCCAGGCGGCGTCGTCGATCGCCGGCGGTCGACTCGACACACGTCTCGAGTCGACCGATGACCCCGACCTGCGGATCCTCACCGATTCGTTCAACGACATGGCCGAGGCGCTGCAGCAACGCGTCGAGCGTGACGCCCGCTTCGCGTCCGACGTGAGTCACGAGTTGCGCTCGCCGTTGATGACGCTCGCTGCGTCGGTCGAGGTGATGGAGGCGAGGCGTGACGAGATGCCCGAACGCGCCCAGGTCGCTCTCGACCTGTTGTCGAGCGACGTGATCCGGTTCCAGGGGCTCGTCGAAGACCTGTTGGAGATCTCACGGTTCGACGCCGGCGCGATACGTCTGCACCTCGAGGAGCTGATGGCCGCCGAGTTCGTCCGGCAGGCAGTCGCGGTGAGCTCGCTTCCGAACACGCCGATCCACGTGAGCGAACGAGCCGAGCTGGCCCTGATCCGAGGCGACCGCCGCCGCCTCGCCCGCGTGATCGCCAACCTCATCGACAACGCCAGGGCCTATGGCGGCGGCGAGCCTGAGATCACGATGACGATCGTGGACGACGACGACGAACCCGTCAGCTGCATCCAGATCGCGGTCGAAGACTCCGGTCCCGGTGTCGCCGAGTCCGAGCGCGAGCTCATCTTCGAGCGGTTCGCTCGCGGTGGTGGAGCCGGCCGACGAACCGGGAGCGAAGGCGCCGGCCTCGGGCTGGCCCTGGTCGACGAACATGTCCGCATGCACGGAGGTCGCGTCTGGGTCGAAGACCGACCCGACGGCCAGAGCGGCGCCCGCTTCGTGATCGAACTGATGGCGATGGAGCTCGACGAATGAAGCGCGCGAGCACCGCTCGAACAGGGCTGGGCTGCCTCCTCGTTGCGATCGCCGGCCTCACCGGGTGCGCGATCCAACCGGACGCCGAACCACGCGACATTCCCGAGGAGGATCGCGGTCGGTTCGCGAGCGATGTCGCCACCGGCGACGAGGCCACCGGCACGAGCCTCATCTTCCTCCTGGCACCGAACGAACCCGGCGAGACCCAGCTGCTGCGATCGGCCATGCGCGACGCACCGAGTACGTCGTCGGCAGTCATCCGATCGCTCATGTCGGGCCCCAACCTGGCCGAGCGCGAGGCGGGGATCGAGACCGCGATCCCGCCAGACCTCGTGGTCAACTCGGTCCGCACCTTCAGCGGCATCGCAACGGTCGACCTGAGCGGCGACATCGACGACATCGACGCCGTCGACCTGCGGTACGCCGTGGCCCAGATCGTCACCACCGTGACCGCGCTCGACGATGTCGATGCTGCGCGGATCAGAGTCGATGGCGAGGACCGGGCGTGGCCCCGCGGCGATGGCGAACTCACATCGGAACCGCTCTCTGCCTACGACTTTCCGGGGTTCGTCGAGTCGACGCAGCCGGCCTACCCCGCCATTCCGTCGGTCATCTCGTAACGCGCGTGGGGCAGCCGCTCCGAGCAGAACGACCCGCCGCGTCGCCGCTTCTCAGGCGAAGAACGGCTCGGCGACGTCGCGGAAGAGTTCGACGTCGACCGGGCGCGTCTTGCCCACCGCGACGCTGAGGTCCTCCAGCACGATTCGATCGCCGCGCAGCACGGTCATCTTGCCCCACGCCCGCTGGTGCACCGCGTCGATCGCGCCGACGCCGTAGCGGGTCGAGAGGACACGGTCGAAGGCGGTCGGCGTGCCGCCGCGCTGCACGTGGCCGAGTTGCACCACCCGCGCCTCGAAGCCCGTGCGTTCGCCGATCGCCTCCGCGATGCGTGTGGCCACCCCACCGAGCACGACGTGTCCGAACCGGTCGTACACCTTGGATTCCATCTCGAGCGTGCCGGGCTTCGGCTCCGCTCCCTCCGAGACGACCACGATCGAGGCATAGCGACCACGCTCGTGGCGCCGCACCAGCCGCTCACAGAGTTCGTCGATGTCGAACGGGATCTCGGGGATCATCACGGCGGTCGCTCCCCCGGCGATGCCGGCGTACGTGGCGATCCAGCCAGAGTGGCGACCCATCACCTCCACCACCATCACCCGGTCATGACTTTCGGCGGTGGTGTGGAGCCGGTCGATCGCATCGGTGGCGATCTGCACCGCCGTGTTGAACCCGAACGTGACATCGGTGCCCACGACATCGTTGTCGATCGTCTTCGGCACGCCGACGATCGGGAGCCCGTGCTCCTTCTGAAGCCGGCATGCCACGCTGAGCGAGCCGTTCCCTCCGATCACGATGAGGCCGTCGAGCCCCATCCCCCCTCGATCCTGGTCGTCGAAAATGCCCGCCACTCGTTCGACGCCTCCGTCGACTTCGAACGGGCTCCCGCGCCGCGTCCCGAGCACCGTGCCGCCTCGGGGCAGGGTGCCGCGCATCGACTCGACCGTGAGGTCCACGGTCCGACGATTCATCACACCGTCCCACGCGTCGACGAAACCGATGATCTCGTCCGCGTGGACACGCTCGCCGATGCGGACCGCCGCACGGATCACTGCGTTCAGGCCTGGGCAGTCGCCGCCACCAGTGAGGATCCCGACGCGCACCAGCGGATCGTACGCCGACGATCGTTCCGGTACATTCGCCGATCGTGGGTTCTTCCTGTGTGATCGCTCTCGATGCCGGCACGACCGGAGTTCGCAGCCGGGCCATCTTCCCCGACGGGTCCCCCAGCGTGGCCGACTACGAGGAGTTCACGCAGCACTTCCCTCAGCCGGGCTGGGTCGAACACGACGCCGTCGAGATCTGGGATGCCATGGCTCGCACCCTCCGCAACGTCGTGGCGCAGGTGGGCGCCGAATCGGTGGCGGCCATCGGGATCACGAACCAACGCGAAACGGTGCTGGCCTGGAACCGTGCCACCGGCAGGCCGTACGGCACGGCGATCGTGTGGCAGGACCGTCGCACGGCCGAGCGCTGTGACGAGCTCGCTGCAGCTGGGCATCTGCCGCTGATTCGTGAGCGGACCGGCCTCGTGCTCGACCCCTATTTCTCCGGCACCAAAGCCGAGTGGCTGCTCCAGAACCGTGACATTCCGGTCGACGACGATCTCGCCATCGGGACGATCGACGCATGGCTCATCTGGAACCTGACCGGCGGCGCTCGATTCGCCACCGACGTGTCCAACGCGAGTCGGACGATGCTCTGCGACATTCGCACGCTCGGGTGGGATCCTGAGCTGTGTGCGTTGCTGAACGTCCCGATCACGGCCCTCCCGACGATCGTGCCGTCGAGTGGACGCATCGGCGTCACGGCGGCACTCGACGGGATTCCCGCCGGCATACCGATCAGCGGCGTCGCCGGCGACCAGCAGGCCGCCCTGTTCGGCCAGGCCTGCGTCGAGCCCGGGATGGCGAAGAACACCTACGGGACGGGATCGTTCGTGCTGCTCAACGTCGGACCGACGTGTCCGGAGCCGACCGACGGAATGCTGACGACCGTTGCGTGGACGTTGAGCGACGGAACGACCCACTATGCGCTCGAGGGGTCGATCTTCGTCACCGGTTCGGCCATCCAGTGGTTGCGCGACGGGCTGCAGATCATCGACGACGCGGCCGAGGCCGGCCCCCTTGCAGCCTCCGTGGCGGACTCGGGCGGCGTGTTCGTCGTGCCGGCCTTCGCAGGACTCGGCTCGCCCTGGTGGGACCCGTACGCACGCGGGACGATCCTCGGCATCACGCGTGGCACCAGCCGCGCGCACCTGACCCGAGCAGTCATCGAGTCGATGGCACTCCAGACCCGTGACGTCGTCGATGCGATGGTCTCCGCCAGCAGGACCAAGATCACCGAGCTGCGGGTGGACGGTGGTGCGTCGGCGATGGATCTGCTGTGCCAGATCCAGGCCGACCAGCTCGGCGTACCGGTCGAACGACCGGTCGACCGTGAGACCACAGCACTCGGTGCGGCGTTCCTCGCCGGCCTCGCGGAGGGCGTGTGGCCCGACACGGCGGCCATCGGCGCACGCTGGGAATGCGATGCCGCCTTCCAACCAGACCCCGATCGCACGACCAGCGACCTCATGCACGCACAGTGGCTGCGCGCCGTCGAACGCTCCCGCCACTGGGAACGCTGATCGGCAGGGTCAGACGAGCAGCGTGTCGGCGAGGCGGCCGACCAAGGAGACCCTGACGCGCTCGCGCTCGTGGATCGGGTGCCCGGTTCGGCCAGCCGCCAAGGTGAGGCCGGAGGCCTGCAGGTGCACCCAGACGAGATCGCTCGGCGCCGAATCGTCGAGGCCGTCCAGATGTTCGCTGCCTGCGAGGAACGCGGAGAGCCAACCCAACTCGGGTACCTGGCCGACGTGGTCGACGAGCATCGAGGCGCGCGTGATCGCCACCCAATCGGCCTCGATGATTCGGGCAACGCCAGCGGTCAGGACCTGAATCCGTTCGTCCGGAGGCGATTCGGCCACCGCAGCACAGAGTGCGAGGGACGCGAGGCTCGGGTCGGTGCGATCCTCGTCGACGATCCGAATGCTCTCGACCGACACGCCGTCGACGGAATCGACCTCGGCGGTCAGGAGGGAAATCAGCTGTTCATCGGGCAACGTCACCATCAATTCGTCGATGGCCCGGCCGGCGCCGTGTTCGAGGATCTCGATGGCGAGCACGTCACCGCGCACTGCGCCGATGCGGCTCGCGACCTGGCCGAGCGCGCCGGGGCGGTCGGGCATCCACACTCTGACGACGACGGTGACCATGATCGGCGACGGTATCGGTCCAGCGTGCGGGCTTGCGTCACCACCGGGTGACCATCTTGTTTCGTGGCTCGTGGCACCGGCGAACTCGTGGCGTCGCCGATGACGGTTTCGCGAACCGTCAGCCCAGCTTGGGCAGGCCGCGCTTGAGATTGCGGATCGCCTGTTGGATGCGCTTTTCGTTCTCGATGAGCGCGAACCGCACGAATCCTTCGCCGCCTGGGCCGAAGCCGACACCGGGCGACAGGGCGACATCGGCATCGCGCACGATGAGCGAGCAGAACTCCACGGAGTCCATCTCGGCGTAGGGCTCCGGGATCGGCGCCCAGACGAACATCGAACCACCAGGCTTGGGGATGTCCCAGCCGATCCGGCCGAGCCCGTCGATGAGCGTGTCACAACGCGACTCGTAGATCGCCCGGATCTCGTCGGGGAAGTCGGCCGCCTCGTTCAAGGTCACCGTGGCCGCGATCTGCACCGGCTGGAACATGCCGTAGTCGAGGTAGCTCTTCAGCTTCACCAGCGCCTGGACCACCTCGGCGTTGCCGAGCAGGAAGGCGCTGCGCCAACCTGCCATCGAGAAGCTCTTCGTCATCGAGTACAGCTCGACGGCGCACTCCTTGGCCCCCTCGGCCTGCAGGATGCTCGGCGGCTGGTACCCGTCGAAGCCGACGTCGGCGTACGCGAAGTCGTGCACGACGATCATCTCGTGCTCGCGACAGAAGTCGACCACCTTCTGCATGAAGTCGAGGTCGACCACGGCGCCGGTGGGGTTGTGCGGGAACGAGATCACGAGCACGCGGGGCTTCGGCCATCCGACCTCGTAGGCCGTGGTGAGGTTGTCGAAGAAGTCACCGGTGAAGTCGCCCTGCACCCGCGGATCGGCGAGGTGGCGCATCGGCACCTGGCGCAGGTCGGCGCCGGCGAACAGCGGCCCGTAGATGTGGATCGGATAGCTCGGGCTCGGCACGATGGCGGCGTCACCGCGATCGAGGAGCACCCACATCAAGTGGCTGAAGCCCTCCTTTGAACCGATGGTGTTGGTGATCTCCAACTCG
>JANNNB010000045.1:0-4121 GCA_031398325.1 Actinomycetes bacterium | reverse complement strand
TGGTTGTGGTCGCGTTCATACTGCGGGTCTTCGACGGCGTCGAGGTCTGTGTGTGTGCGCGGGTTATCGACGCGTGCACCAACTTTTCACTTCGGCGTGGGCCGGGCGCCCGGGTCGGGGGATTCGGTGCGGGTGCGCTTCAGTTCGAAGAACGAGTCGACGTCCATCATCGCTACCAGGGCGTCCCACATGGCGACGCTCTTGTCGGTCGGGGGCACCTTGGTGATCACGGGACCGAAATAGCCGGCCTTGCCGCCGTCGGCGTTCGTGATCGCGATGATCGGGGTGCCGACGTCATCGCCGACCAGTGCGAGACCATCGTCCATGCCTGCGCGGATCACGGCATCCCACGATTCGTCGTCGAAGGCGGCAGCGTGCTTGGTATCGATGCCGACCGTCGTGAGCAGGTCCTCGACGTCGAACGTGCGCTCACCGTCGTGGTGGATCCGTGCCCCAGCCTCCCAATAGAGATCGAAGAACGCATCGTCACCTTCGGCGGAGCGGGCCGATTCCATCACCCGCATCAGATTGTGGGTGAAGGTCACGGGCTCGTAGAACGGCGAATCTTCGGGCGGTTCGTTCTTGAACTTGAGGCTGATCGGTCGCCACGTCACCTGAACATCTCGATTCGGCACCACCTCGTCGACCATCCATCGTGCGGTTGCCCAACAGAAGGGACATGCCGGGTCGACCCAGAATTCGACGTTCATGATGTGGCGCCTTTCATAGCGGTGACAGGTTCGTTGGCCAGTTGCGGGGACGGCGTACCCGGAATCGAGATGCCGACACCGCTGATCTCGTGACGCCCGAATCGTTCGATCTCGGCGTCGAGGTCGAGTCGGGTGGTCGTCGCTCGGCGTTGCCGATCACTTTCGGTGATGAGGTGGGCGGGGATCAACCAGACGACCTCGAACTCGAGTCCGTCCGGATCCTTGGCGTAGAGGCTCTTGGTCGTGCCATGGTCGCTCGCTCCGACGAGCGCCTTGCGGTCCGACAACACGCCCGCGAGGCGTTCGAGGTCGCCGAGCGTCTCGACCTCCCAGGCGAGGTGATACAGGCCGACGGTGCGACGACCGGCTTCGGACGGGAGCGCGGCGCTGCCGATCTCGAAGATGCCGAGGTCGTGGTCGTTGGTCGATGCGGGAGCCTGGAGGAACGCGGCCCCGGGAAAGGAGGTGACGACCCGGAAATCGAGGGCCTCTGTGTAGAACTCTGTGCTGCGGTCGACGTTGCCGACGTAGAGCACGGCGTGGTTCATGTTGCGGACTGCCATACCCCAACCAACATACTTGACATCGCAACTATTCCGGACACGAAGGTTGGTGCGCGGGGTCAGGCACCGCGCACCAACCCGATCCGAGCCTCGACCGCGATGCCGGTGCCTGACCCACGGCATTGCCCGGCTGCAACGCGGTGTCCGACCCGGGCGCTGCGGTGGTGCGGCTGTCGTCGCGAAACACGCTCGTGAATTCGTGCGTCGGGTCGCGAGAATGACCGCATGGCCAGACGCTCGGAGTCCCGCTGGCGCGCTCTCGGTGCGCTGCTGTGGCCCGACCGCGCTCGCTGGGCTGCACTCGCGCTGCTGGTCGCCGCCTCGTCGCTGCTGGTGTTGGCAGGGCCACTGGTCGTTCGTCGGCTCGTCGATCGTGCCGCCGCGGGTGCGGAAAGCGAGGAACTGAGCGCGCTCGCCGCCGTCTTCCTGGTCATTGCGCTCGTGGCCCAGGTCCTTGCGGTGCTCGTGACGTGGAGGGCGACCACCGCCGCATGGACGACGACCAACCAACTCCGTCTCGACATGGCCCGCCACGTGCTCGGACTCGATCACGAGTTCCATCGCAAGCACACGCCGGGCGAACTCATCCAGCGCGTCGACGGAGACGTCACGTCGGTCTCCGAGTTCCTCGGGCTCGTCGTGCCGAAGGCGTTGGGAGCTGCGCTCGTCATCACCGGGATGGTCGCCGTGCTGGCCGTGCTCGACTGGCGCCTGGCGATCGGACTGGTGCTCTACCTGGCGGGGACCTTCGCCGTCGTCGTACGCGGCCGCCACCGTGCGGTGCGTGAATCATCGGACGAGATGAGCGCGCTCGGACGCCTGTACGGCGGGATCGAGGAACGTCTCGTCGCCGCTGAGGACCTGCGCTCCAACGGTGCGGCGACGCACATCGCGTGGCGGTTCGTCGAGGACAGCTCGGTCGCGCTCGCCAGCGCGGTTCGGCGGGAGCGGGCGTTCCTCACGATGTGGTGGTTCGTCCAGCTGGCCCTCGCCGCTGGTTGGGTGGTGGTGCTCGTGCTCGGGGCGTGGACCATCTCGAACGACGTCGCCTCGATCGGGACGATCTTCCTCCTCTATCAATACGTCCTGTTGATCGGCCGCCCGCTCGAAGACCTCGTGCACGAGCTCGAGACGGTCCAGAAGGCCAACGGTGCGATGGTTCGTGTGCTCGACCTCCTCGCCATCGAGCCAAAGGTGCTCGACGATGGCACGAGCTCGCCACCGACCGGACCGCTCTCCGTTCGCCTCGAGCACGTCGACTTCGACTACGGCGACGATCAACCGGTGCTGTCGGACGTCACGGTCGAACTCGGTGCCGGACGCTCGATCGGCATCGTCGGCCGTACCGGCAGCGGCAAGACCACCTTCTCGCGCCTCGTTCTCCGACTCGTCGAGCCGACGAGCGGGACCGTGCAACTCGGCGGTGTTCCGATCGCCGACACTCCGTTGAGCGAACTACGGCGACGTGTCGCGCTCGTCTCGCAAGAGGTGGAGTTGTTCGCCGGCACGATCCGCGACAACGTCACCTTGTTCGACGAGACCGTCGCCGACGAGCGCGTAATCGACGCGCTGCGCGCGGTCGGGCTCGATGGCTTGGTCGACGGCGGGATCGATCGCGAGCTCGGTTCGGCGGGCACGGGCCTCTCGGCGGGCGAAGCCCAGCTGCTCTCGCTGGCGCGAGTGTGGATGCGCGACCCCGATCTCCTGGTGTTCGACGAGGCGACCGCGCGTATCGACCCGCAGACGGAGCGACAGATCGAGGCCGCCGTCGCTCAGCTGATGGTGGGGCGCACCACGCTGATCATCGCCCACCGGCTGTCGACGCTGCACGCTGTCGACGACATCTTGGTGTTCGACCACGGTCGGGTCGCCGAGTTCGGGCCGCGCGTCGAACTCGTCGGTGACGACGAGAGCCATTTCGCTCGCCTGCTCGCGCTCGCGCTCGATGCGCCGGACGAGTGGTCCCTCGACCGGGAGGTGATCTCGTCGTGACCCTCGTCGAGCCGAATCTCGACCGCGTCGACGACGCCGTGCCCGACGAGCTGCCCCCCGGCAGCGGCATCGACGTGTGGCGCCTCGCGTGGAGGGTGTCCCAACACCGGCCGAGAGAGTTCTGGATCGGATGGTCGCTGTTCGTCGTGTTCTTCACGATGCCCGCGATCACCGGATTCTTCCTGGCAGTCGGGTTCGGTGCGCTCGCCGACGGCGACACGACCACGACGTATTGGTGCGCGGCCGCAGTGGCCGTGTCAGAGCTGATCCGGATGATCGCGATCCACTACGGCGCGCTCATCTGGACGGCGGCCTGGATCCACATGCAGACGCTGCTGCGCGCCAACCTGCTCGCCGCTCAAATGGCGAGCGGAGGCCCTGAAGCCGGCAAGCCGATCGGGTCCGCTGGTGCCGCCATCACGCACTTCCGCGACGACACCGAGGACGTCGCGAACTTCGTCGACGGGATGATCGATGTGTCCGGCGGGCTCGTGTTCACGGTCTTCGCCGGGATTGCGCTCGGCGCGGCCGACGCTCGCGCGGCAGCGGTCCTGCTGCTGCCGTTGGTCGGCGTCGCCATCGCGACCCGCACCCTCGACAACCGGATCAAGATCTATCGCGCCGCCGATCGCGAGGCGACCGAGCAGGTGACCGGGCTCGTCGGCGACATGATGGCGGCGGCGACGACCGTCAAGGTGAACAATGCGGTCGATCCGCTGCTCGCCCGGTTGAAGGTCCTCGTCGATGCCCGTCGGGAAACGGCGGTGCGTGACCGGGTGCTCGACGAATCGGTCCAAGCGTTCAGTCAGGGTGCTGCTGACGTCGGCCTCGGACTTGTGCTGCTCGTCAGCGCGGG
>JANNNB010000147.1:0-1849 GCA_031398325.1 Actinomycetes bacterium | reverse complement strand
CCCGTCAGCAGGAGCAGCAGTGTGGCGGCCAATGCCGGCAGGACGATCGACATCGTGGTGACGAGGCCTGCGAGTGCACCCGTGCGCACGCGACTCCCTCGAGTCAGCGACGTGCTGCGTCGGACGGGCTGCTTGCTCTCGAGACTCGACGCGGCAACCACGCACCACCGTGCGAGTAGCCAGACTCCGAGCGGTGACCCGACCACCGTGAACAGCAGGGTGTTGATGATCGCCCGGGTGAGCAACTCGGCGGCGATCCCGTGCGGATGGCGGAGCGCGCTCCGCAGAGCGCTCCTCCACGACGACGTGGCCCCGTCGGACGCGAGGTCTCGCACGCCCGCGGCCACCGCGACATAGACGACGCTCGCGACCGGCACGACGATCACGAGACCGATCAGACCAGCGACGGTGCTCCCGAGTGTCGAGCCGGAGCCGGAGACCGCGAACGCGTCACCGAGTTCGGTGTGCTCGCTCAACAGCCACTGGAGCCCGACGCCGAGGAGCCCGGCGACCGGGAGCAGCAGAGCGATGGGGCCGAACAGCATGGCGTGCGTCCGCACGAGCATGAAGGCGGCACCCAGGTGCTGCCCTGCCCGTCGATGCTGCATCATCGGGGCGAGTGAGGCGCCGCGCCATCTCGTACGTCGAGCGATCAGCACGACGGTCAACGAGATGGTGGCCAACGCGAGCAGGAGTCGAGCGGGCGAGTCGAGAAAGCGCAGGAAGGCGACCGATCCGACGCGGACGGTCGCGCAGAATGCGGAGGTGGCGAAGGATCCCTCGCTCGGCAGCTCGGCCGCGCCGATCCGACCTTCCTCCACCAGCCAGGTCACCGGCGACGCCCACTGCGTCTTGGTCGACGGGCCGGTCGGACCGTTGTTGAACGACGGCTGCTGTTCACCCCACCGACCCGTGAAATCCAACCACGCCTCGTCGCCTGTCAGTTGGACGACGGCCGGACTCACCTCGTCGCCCGGTGCCCTGGTGTCGTCACACCCGAACCCGCTCTGGGCGCTCTTGCCGAACCAGCGCTCGGAGGAGAAGTACGACGCATGGCTCCCCTCGCCGACGAAGACGAGCGGATGGGTGCCGTCGCGACGTTGCAGAGGGCCACCGTCCCAGTCCGAGAGTTCACCGCCTTCGTGCTGGGCGTACATCACCTGCGCCGGCTCGGTGTCCAGAGCCGCCGACGCGTCGGGCGCGTCGAAGACGAGCTGGATCATCTCCCAGTCGCCTTCGTGGCGGTCGTTCCAATCGTTGTAGATGTAGAAGAACCAGTACTGCACGACCAGGCGGTCGGGGTGGTCCGGATCCGAGGCGATCCGTCCGTAGCTGACGGGCGCCGCTGCGAGTTCGTCGTACAGATGCTCGTACGAGCACTCCGGGTCGAGCGCGTTGCCCGGTACGTCGATGTGCCAGTCAGCGCCGGGCGCGATGGCGGCAAGATCGGCGAGCGTCGGTTGACCGACCGTCGCACCGTCGGGGCCGCGCAAGGCCAGACCCGGTACCGCGAACAGGTCCTCGACAGCCATCGGGAGATACGGCTCGCCCGATTCGCAGTCCGCCGGTTGATCGCGTACCACGAGCACGGGTGCGTACGTGGCGAGGAGTTCGTCCTCGGGCGAAGGTGCCGCTTGCCACACGGGCATCGATGTCGCCGACCCGTGCGCCATTGCCCCCGGCCACGCGGACGCGATCGTCATCGCGAGGCTCAGTGCCACCGTGCCATGCCGAACGCGGCCGAACCGGCGGGCCGGCACGGTCACGGCGGGATCTCGAGCACCTCGACGAACGAGAGCGGACCTTCGTCGGCGTGCAGTGGTGCGCCGTCGACGTATGCCTCGACCAG
>JANNNB010000264.1:0-24380 GCA_031398325.1 Actinomycetes bacterium | reverse complement strand
AATCCGGAGTACGTCGTCAGCGACCCGCAGAACGCTGCGCCCAGGATCGTGGTGGTCGATCGTGAGAGGTCGGCGCCGATGATCAGCCCCAGCAGCCCACTGCCGACGACGTTCACGACGAGCAGCGCCGGGACGGTCCGCAGGAGCTGATGGCCCGCGTGGCGCAGGACCGCCCCGGTGGATGCAGCGACGACGAAGAGGACCGGGGTCATGTCGGGACCTGCCGCCCCGCCCCGATGGCCGTGCCGAGGTATCCGCCGACGAGCGTGGCCGACAGGTAGAGCGCGCCGAGTCCGAAGCGATCAGCATCCAGTAGGTCGTTCAGTTCGACGGCGAACGCCGAGAACGTGGTGAAGCCACCCAGGATCCCCGTGACGACGAACGCCCACAGCACCGTGTCACGCGTCAGTCCTCGCGCCGCGAAGCCGATCGCCAAACATCCGACCAGGTTGACGATCAGCGTCGCCCACGGCCATCCGCCCGGATCTCGCTCCCACGATTCGCCGACGGCCCATCTTCCCGTCGCGCCGAGCGCCCCACCGATCGCGACCGCTGCCAGCACCGGCACCGACCGCGCCGGCGCCCGATCGACACCGTCGGTCGTGGACTCCATCCCCCGTTCGTACCAAACTGAAGCCATCGACCGTGCGATGAGCCAAACCACCGGATCCGGTGGCTTCGCTCATCGTTACGTCTGGCCCCGGTTCGACGATGAGCCAAACCACCGCATGCAGGGGATTCGCTCATCGCTCAGGTTGGTCGACGGGTTTCACACCGGGCTCACACCTGGTTCACACGCAATCCGGCGGAGCGGGTCGGCCAGAATGACGGGATGGCGGGTGAATCCAACATCGATGTGTTGATCGCAGAGGATGACCGCGCGGTGCGCGAGTCGTTGGCTCGGGCCCTGCTGCTCGAGGGATACCGGGTCACTGCCGTGTCGAACGGGGCCGAGGCACTCGACGCCGTGCGGATCGCCGAACCGGACATCATCCTGCTCGATGTGTCGATGCCGCTCGTCGACGGACTCACCGTCAGTCGGGTGTTGCGGTCCGAGCAGAACCACGTGCCGATCTTGATGCTCACCGCCCGCACCGAGACGAGCGACCGGGTGGCCGGCCTCGATGCCGGGGCCGACGACTACCTCCCGAAGCCGTACGCTCTCGATGAACTGCTCGCCCGGGTGAGGGCCCTCCTGCGGCGATCGACCTACGACGACGATGCACCCGTGATCGGCGAGTTCACGGTCGGCGATCTGCGGATCGACTCCGCCGCCCGCCGGGCGTTTCGCGGCGACCGTGAGATCGAGCTGTCGAAGACCGAGTTCGACCTGCTCGAACTGCTCGTACGGAACAAGGGCATCGTTCTCGACCACTCGACGATCTACGACCGGATCTGGCACTACGACTTCGGGCCGGACTCGAAGAACCTCGCCGTCTACATCGGCTACCTGCGACGCAAGACGGAGCTCGACGGTGAGTCGCGCGTCGTCCACACCGTACGGGGCGTCGGGTACACGGCGCGCGCCGACGGCCCATGAACCTTCGGTGGAAGATCGCGCTCGCACTTGCGGCTGTGTCGTTCATCGCCACTGCGGCGGTGGGCGTGATCAGCTACCGGTCGACCAGTGAGCGCCTCGTCGACGAAGTCGATCGGTCGATCGCCACAGCGGCGGCCCAGCTCGTCGGGCGGCCTGGCCGCGACGTCCCGGCCCGCGACATCCTCGACGTCTACGCCGTCCGACTCATCGCTTCGGACGGCACGACCATCGCCTCGTCCTTCGAGGATGACGTACCGCTCACCGACAGCGCCTTGGCCCTGATCGGTAAGCCCCGGTCGGGTGAGTGGGCGACGACCTCGGTCGATGGTGACAGCTACCGGATCTACACCATCGGTGCGCAGAACGGCGCAGTCCAGATCGCCCGATCGCTCGACGAGGTGGACAGCGTGCTCGCTGACGTCCGCCGCCGAACCCTGATACTGGTCCTCGCTGTGTCTCTGGCGGCGGCTGCGCTCGGTTGGCTGATCGCCGGCACGGTCACGGCGCCCGTCCGCCGGTTGACCAAGGCTGCCGAGGACGTCGGCACTTCGGGTCGCCTCGACGTGGACGTTCCAGGCACGGGCCGCGACGAGGTCGGCCGGCTCGGCGCCGCGTTCCGTCAGATGCTCGGGGCGCTGGCGTTGTCTCGCGCCGAACAGCAGCGTCTCGTCCAGGACGCCGGCCACGAGTTGCGCACGCCGTTGACCAGCCTGCGCACGAACCTCTCGGTGATGCGTCGCCACCCCGACATGGAGCCGGCCATGCAGGACCAGATCCTCGATGACCTGGACGGCGAGGTGGCGGAGCTGACCGCACTCGTCAACGAGCTCGTTGCCGTTGCGTCGGGAGAACTGGTCGATCAACCGAGCGAGCGCCTGGACCTCGTCGAGATGGCGACCGACGTCGCGCAACGCGTCGGGCGACGCCGGTCGAGGAACGTGGTCGTAACCGGCGCACCGAACGCAATGGTCGACGCGCCCCGGGCCGCGCTCGACCGAGCGATCTCGAACATCGTCGACAACGCGTGCAAGTTCGACCAGACCGGCGGGCCGGTGGACGTCGTCATCACCCGCGACGACACCGGTACAACCCTCATGGTCTCCGACCGAGGCCCCGGAATTCCCGAGGCAGACCTGGAGAAGATCTTCGACCGCTTCCACCGTGCCGAAGGAGCGCGGGCGATGCCCGGTTCCGGGCTCGGGTTGGCGATCGTCCGAGAAGTCGTCGAACGGGTGGGCGGAACCGCGCTGGCGGTGAACCGCGACGGCGGCGGGGCGACGATCGGCTTCAGCCTGCCCGATGCTCGGGCTGCCGAGCCGTTGCCACCGCCGACCGTGCCGACTCCGCTCGACTCGACGGGGTGAACTCGCCGCCCTCGCGACCGAGTTGGACCGACAGCCGTCGCCCGTCGGATCGCGGCGCGCTGAACTGTCGGTGGAGCGCCTCGAGTTGCTCGTCCGTCCGACCGGGCGCATGGTGGAAGAGCACGAGTGCTCCGGCGCCGGCATCGAGTGCCAGATCGATGGCCTGCTCGATCGTCGAGTGGCCGAACGCGGTCGCGAGTTCTTGCTCGGCGGCGACGAACTGGCTGTCGTGGACGAGGACGTCGACTCCGCCGATCAACGACAACACGGCCTCTCGGTGCGCGCCGTCGACGGCGGGGAGGTGATCCGGGATGTACGCGACCGCGCCGCCCTGGTCACCGATTCGGTAGCCGAACGTCTGGCCGCCCTTGTGCGGCACCGCGACGGCCGTGACGTCGAGGCCCTCGAACCGATGGATGCCTTCCTCGAGGAACTCGAACGTCCAGGTCCCGTTCAGCCCCTCCGGCCCGATCGGGAAATGGGGTGGTGACATGCACCGCCGAAGGACGCCGGCGGCATCGTCGCCGCTGCGATCGGACGGATCCGCCGGGATGAGCAGGCGCACGTCGGCGTTGGGTCGATCACCGGCTCCGAAGAACGGGAGACCCTGGACGTGATCCCAGTGCAGGTGGCTGAGCAGGATCGTGCCGTGGAACGGGAGGGGCGCCAGCAGCTCGGTGACGGACCGGATCCCGGTGCCGGCGTCGAGGATCAGGGTCGGCACGCTCCGGTCGTCGCTGGTGATGGCGACACAGGATGTGTTCCCGCCCACGCCGGCGAAGGCCGAGCCGGGTGAGGGGGTGGAGCCGCGCACGCCGCACAGGCGCACCTTCACTGCGTCATGGCCGATCGCTACTCCGTGAGAATGTCTTCGCGGCGGTGCCCGGCGCTCAGCTCGGCCAGTGCCCCGACGTCGATCTGATCTGCCTTGGCGACCGCGACCGTGACCCTGGTGAGCGCACGGAGTGTCGAGGTGCGTCGCCGTCCTTCAAGCGCGGCACGCTCTCCCAGGATGGCACCCGGGCCGACGTCGGCGATCGGCGCGCCGTCGACCTCGACGGCCACCACTCCGTTCAGGAGGAGGAACATCTCGTCGCCCGTGTCGCCCTGTTCGGTGAGCAGGGCTCCCTCCTTCAGCTTGCGCACCGTCGGCTTGGCCCCGCCGCGCATGATCGTGCCGGCGAGCTCTCGTTCGAGTGCCGTCTCGACTGCGGTCACCAGCGCCGGAGAGTCTTCGTCACCCCACGGCGTGTGTCGACCGAACGCATTGCGCCACCAATTCTTGAAGTCGGCGAGCCCCGCCTTCGCGGCGAGCTTGCCGGAGGAGTCGTACACCCAGTGACGAGGAAAGGTGCTTGCGCCGAGCAACTCGAACTCGCTCTTCCCGTCGACGTGCACGGTGAGCGACAGGGTCGACCACACCGTCGGCGCCTCGAACTTCACGAACGGCGGTTTGCTCACGCGGCGCGGCGCAGGCACTGCCGTGTGCCCGCCGACCGTCTGCACGAACGTGGCTGACGTGTCGGTCAGCTCGATCTCGCGTTGGATGTCGTCGAACGCGACCGCGGCGAAGGTGGCCTGTTTCGTCCCGAGCCCGATGGTGGTCGCGCCCATCAGGCAGCCTCCGCCGTAGCCGGCGTCGGTGATTCGACGACCGTCGAACTCGATCCAGCCAACGAGGTGGTTGGCGAATCGGAACCTGTCGGCAACGCGCATTGCCTCCAGATCACGGATCACGTCGGGCGGAGGGTCGTCGTAGTGGGTGAACCCCGATCCGAAGACCGCCTTGTTGAGGCCGGTGACCGCCTCGGACGGGATCCAGCTCAGGCTGGTGACGCTCGACTCGATGCGCATCACGTCACCGTGAATTCCTTGGTCATTCCCTCCATCGCGTGCGGCGCACCGTCCCCTTCGGCGTCGCCGACCGAACCGACGGGGATGAAGCACACAGCCACGTATCGGCCCGGCTCGCCGAACTCGATGATGCCGCTGCCCGACTGGCCCGGAGGCGCAAACGTCGCCCCGACGAACTGGGTCTTCGTGCTCGCCTCCTCCTCGGACAGTGCGAGCAACTCGTCGACCGATTCCGTCGTGTCGTCGTTGATCCGAACGACGACGAACTCGTGCTGCTCGGTGCCGTCGTTGGTGAAGTCGACGAACGTGGTCCCCGATTCCACTTCGTCGTCGAGACCCGTGAACTCGTAGTCCTTCGCTGTGACCTCGATCTTCTCGAGCCCGCAATTGTCTCCCACCCACGAGATCGCCTCGTCGTAGGTGGCCAAGAACTCCTCGCTCGGCCCGTCCGGTGCGGAGAAGGCTGCTTCGAGGCCACCCTGCAGCTCGGTGAGGGTCGGCGCGATGTCGTCGGGCGCGGCCTCGACCGCCGCGGTCATGCTCGCAGTCACCGCAGCTGGGTCGGGTTCGTCCGACTGCGTCGCGGCATTGATCGAGACGAGGCTGTCACAGGTGACCGTGTTGTCGGCCGAGGCATCATCGTCCGATCCACACGCTGTCAGCATCAGGCCGGCGGACGATGCCACGAGGAGTAGGGCAGCTCGGTGATTTCGCACTTGGGTCTCCGTTCTCTGTCGGGCCGACGAGAGTCGGTCTCGATGTTCGAACGTACGGAAATCGCCCGATGGCCACGAGGTGACAGACCGGTGTCTTCGATGGGGTGCCAGCACCCCTCGGCGTGGGACGCCAGCGTCCTTGTCGAGCGGCGGTCGACGTGGTCTGATCGAGGGTGTGCGGACCGCAGCGCTTCTCGCCCAGGCACAGCTGCGGCGCGGTTGGCGGAGCCTGGTCGGCTTGAGTCTGCTGATCGCACTCGTGGGTGGGCTCGTACTCGCTGGGCTCGCCGGCGCGGAGCGAACCCGGACTGCCGTCGATCGGATGATCGCGTACACCGAGCCCTTCGACGCGTTGATCAATCCCAGCGACGGTGACGAGTCGAGACTCGACTACGACATGGTCGCCGCGCTCCCGATGGTCGCCGACATGTCTCGGATGTACGGCGTCGGCGCTTTCTCGGAGGGGCCGTACGGGTCGATCGACGAGTTGTTCTCGGCACCGCTCATCATGGCGACGGACGGTGGTTCGACGGTCCGCTTCGACCGACCCCTTCTCTCCGCGGGCCGAGTCCCGAGCCCTGACTCGCTCGACGAGGTCGTCATCGAACGCAACTACGCGGCGAGCGAAGACCTCGACGTCGGCGACACGATGACAATCCGCATCTTCCCGCCGGAGGTGCTGGGCGCAGCCTTCGAAGCGTTGGACGCCGGCGAATTCGACGCAGGCGTTGCACTCCTGAGCGATCCGTCGATGGGAACGACCGCCGACATGCGAGTCGCGGGGATCGGTACCTGGATCGACGGGATCGTCGTCGACGAGGGGTTCGAGCCGGTGGCGGCCTGGATGGGCCCCGCCATGTACGAGTCGCTCGGATCGCCGTCCGCCGGGTTCGGCGGCGCAGTGGTTCGTCTGCGGGATCCTGATGACCTTGCGGCATTCACCGCTGCGGTCGATGCGCTCGCTCCGGACGAGAAGGTCGTCTACCAGACGCAGGCGGTGTCGGTCGCCAAGGCGATCAGATCGACCCAGCCGGCGGCGACCGCGCTCGCGATCTTTGCCGTCGTGACGGCGTCGCTCGGACTGTTGCTCATCGGCCAGGCGATCTCGCGACGCGTGCAACTCGATGCGCTCGACAACGACACGCTCGCCGCGATCGGCGCGACGAGAGAGGAGCGATTCGTCAGCTCGATGGTTCGCCTCGCTCTGGCGGCGATCGCGGGTGCGGTCCTCGCAGTCGGTCTCGCTGCACTGCTGTCCGTGTTCACCCCTGTCGGTCCGGCGCGCTTCGCGGAGCCCGATCCCGGATTCAGCTTCGATTCCGCGGTCCTCGTTGGTGGGATGTTCGTGTTCGTCGTAGCGGTCGTCGCCATTGCGATCGTGCCGGCCTGGCACGGAGCGCGACTGTTGGAACGGTCGGCGAGCACGCGAGGATCAACGATCGCGACATGGCTGGCCGCCCGCGGTGCGTCCGTCTCGTTGACCACGGGCGTGCGGTTCGGGCTCGAGCCCGGCCGAGGGTCGTCGGCTGTGCCGACCCGGGCGACGATCATCGGCGCGGTCACGGCGGTGACCGTCGCGGTCGCCACGATCGTGTTCGCTTCGAGTCTGGACCGCGTCGTCGACGAGCCTCGCTTCTACGGGTCGAACTTCGATGTCGCCGTCGACTTCGACGGCGACATCCAAGGCGACGCCGACGGCCTGCAGGCGGCGCTGGCCGTCGTCGCGCGTGACGAAGCGGTGGCCCGGTCCGGCGAGCTCCGAATCGGAGAGATCCTGATCGGCGGTCAGCAGGTGACGACGCTCTCGTTCAGTTCGGGTCCTGACGCGGTGCCGCCGACCATCGCAACGGGGCGAGCGCCAACCGCACTCGGTGAGGTGGCGCTCGGGGCGACGACCATGCGCGAACTCGGCGTTGGCGTCGGCGACACGATTGCTCTCGACGCGCCGGGGTTCGTCGGCGACGCCATCGTGGTCGGCCGCGTCGTCCTCCCCGGTGTGGGTCTGTATCAGGGGTCGGACCGCACCTCGATCGGCATCGGAGCGTTGGTGGTTCCGGACACGATCGGTGTCGACATCGACTCGACCAAGTCGTCGCTCGTAGTCGAGTACTCCCCAGGCGCAGATGCAGCCGCAGCCGAGGAGCGCCTGGGGGAATCACTCGCTCCCTTCGGGCAGATGTTCTTCCAGTCGAACGGCCGCCCGTCCGACATCCAAAGCCTCGATCGCCTCCGCTCCTTGCCGGTGGTGCTCGCCGGCGTGCTCGTCGTGCTCGTTTCGGTCACGGTGCTGCACGCGATGGTGGTGGCGGTTCGTCGTCGTCGCCGCGACGTCGCGATTCTCCAGGCACTCGGCAGCACGTCCCGTTCCGTCACCGCGATCGGGATGTGGCAGGGGACGACGATCGGCGTAGCCGCGTTGGCGTTCGGGGTTCCGTTCGGCATCGTGGTCGGTCGATGGGTGTGGATCCTGCTGGCGAACGCATTCGGCACCCTGGCCGAACCAGTCGTCCCCGTCACCGGCGTGGCCGCGATGGTCGTTGCGGTGCTCGTGCTTGCTGCGGTGGCCGGTCTCGTGCCGATCCGCCGGGGGCTGCGGCACCATCCGGCCGAGGCACTGCGCAGTGAGTGACGCGGCCGTGCACGAGAGGTCGGCGATCGTCGTGGGTTCCGGGCCCAATGGTCTGGTCGCGGCGATCACCTTGGCCCGGGCCGGATGGGACGTCACGGTCTACGAGGCCGCGGCGCGCCCGGGTGGTGGCATGCGTTCGGAGGAGCTGACCGTTCCGGGGGCCATCCACGATGTGTGTTCGGCGATCCACCCGCTCGCCGTCGGTTCGCCGGCGTTCCGCGAGATCGCGTCGTCAGGTGCGCTGGCCGATCACGGCCTCGAGTGGATCCATTCCGAGGTCCCACTTGCCCACCCGCTCGATGGCGGCCGAGCGGCGGTCCTGCACCGCTCGGTCGACGACACCGCGGTCGGTCTTGGGTCCGACGCCCGCGCCTACCGACGGCTGTTCGTACCGTTCGTGGACGCCGGGTTCGATCTCACCGACGGCTTGCTCTCGCCGTTCACGATCCCGCCGAAGCATCCACTCACCCTCGGGCGATACGGGGCGGTCGGGATCCTGCCGGCGCACACCGTCGGCACGCGCGGTTTCGACACCGACGAGGGCCGGGCGCTCTTCGCGGGCCTGGCCGGCCACTCGATCCTGTCGCTGAAGGCGCCCATCACGGCCGGATATGGGCTGATGCTCGGCGTGCTGGCCCACGTCGTCGGCTGGCCGCTGGCACGAGGCGGATCGCAACAGCTCGCGAATGCGCTCGTCGCCGTACTCGAGGGTCTCGGTGGACGCGTCGAGTGTGATCACCGCGTCGAATCGTTGGCCGAACTGCCGGCCGTCGACGCCGTCCTGCTCGACGTGACGCCGCGACAGGTGATCGAGCTCGCCGGTGATGACCTCCCGCGCCGCTATGCCAAGACCTTGGGCAAGTTCCGCTACGGACCCGGCGTGTTCAAGGTCGACTGGGCGTTGGACGGTCCGATCCCATGGACCAATTCGGACTGTGATCGTGCCGCGACGGTTCATCTGGGTGGAACGCTCGACGAGATCACGGCGGCGGAGGGAGAGGTGCAGGCCGGTCGGCTGTCGGAGCGCCCGTACGTGTTGCTCGCCCAGCAGAGCCGGTTCGATCGCTCGCGGGCGCCGGTGGGTGTCGAAACGGCGTGGGCGTACTGCCATGTGCCGAACGGTTCGACGGTCGACATGACGGCGCGGATCGAGGCGCAGGTCGAGCGGTTCGCGCCCGGCTTCCGCGACCGGATCATCGGTCGGCACACCATGAACACCGCTGCGATCGAGGCCCACAACGGGAACTACATCGGTGGCGACATCAACGGAGGCGTTGCGGATCTCCGCCAGTTCGTCGCTCGCCCGAAGCTCGGACTGCACCCGTGGAAGACACCGATCGACGGCCTGTATCTCTGCTCCAGTTCGACACCTCCCGGCGGCGGGGTCCACGGGATGTGCGGATGGCACGCCGCCCACGAGGTGCTGAGGAGCAACGGATGATCGAGACGATGGAGTGCTCGGCGCGAGACTCGCATCGAAGGAGGAACGGTGTCTGACGATCAGGTCGAACGGGTGAGCGTGATGATCGTCGACGACCAGTCGCCGTTCCGTGCGGCCGCCAAGGCCGTCGTCGATCGCGTCGCCGGGTTCGAGTTGATCGCTGCGGTCGCGTCGGGCGAGGAAGCTGTCGTCACCAGCGACGAGCTCGCCCCGCAGCTCGTGCTGATGGACATCAACATGGGTGAACTCGACGGGATCGAAGCCACCCGGATCATCACGCGGGCGAACCCGTCGACGAAGGTGATCCTCGTGTCGACGTACGCGGTCGACGACCTTCCTCCGGGAGCCCGGTCGAGCGGGGCGATCGCTTACGTCAACAAGGACGAATTGTCGCCACGTGTGGTGCGTCGTCTCTGGGAAGCCGGCGGTGACACTGCCTGGCTCGCCGCCGATTGACCCGCCGCCGACTGTCCGACCGCCGACTCACCCGCCGCCTCACCACCTCACCGCTGATCGGGGAGGGGGATCGTGCCGGTGATCGCAGTGCCTGCGCCTGGTGCCGACACGACCGAAACCTTGCCGCCGAAGGCACCGAGCCGGTCGGCCATGTTCACGAAGCCGTGCCCGTGGTTCGAGGTGTCAGCGCTTGTTTCGAATCCGGCGCCGTCGTCGCGGATCTCGAACTGCAGGACACCGTCGGCCTCCGCCACCCGCACCGTCGCCGTGGCTTCTGGGCCGGCGTGTTTGCCGGCGTTCTGGAGTGCTTCGAGCGTGCAGAAGTAGACGGCCGCTTCGATGTCGTTGCCGTAGCGTCCGACGCCGTCGAGTTCGAGTGTCGTCGGGAGCGCGGCGCGGCCGACGGCCGCGGGAAGCGCATCGCGCAGACCACCCGACACGAGCAACGGTGGGAAGATGCCGTGAGCCAGTGCCCGCAGTTCGGCGATGGCCTCCTGTACGTCCGACTTGATCTCGTCGATCATCGCGATCGCATCTTCGGGGTCGTCCTCGACCGCGTCACGGGCGAGCCGCAACTTGACCGCCAGCGCCACGAGATGTTGTTGGGCGCCGTCGTGGAGGTTGCGTTCGAGCTTGCGCCGCTCGCTGTCGCCAGCGGCGACGATGCGGGCCCGTGAGTCGATCAGTTCCTGGTTGCGGATCCGCAGCTCGTCGAGGCTCGCCTGGAGCGCCGTGTCGAGCTGCACGTTGTGCAACGCAAGACCGATCTGGCGGGCGATCTCGGTGAGCACGGTGTCTTCGGTTTCGGTGAACGGCTCACCGTCGGGGCGCCGGGTGACGACGATGAAGCCGAGCAACATCCCGGCATGGGCCACTGGGGCGACGCGCATCGCCGAACTCCCGGACGGACCGACGAGCTGCGGCACCCAGATGTCCAACCACGTCCCCCCGCTGACACCGGCCCGTGCGACCACCGGAAGCTCCTTCGGCCCGATCACGACGGCGGGTGGCTGTCGGTGTGGCACGCCTGCCATCAGCTCGTAGCGCCCTGCCTGTCCCGTCCACACCTCGGCCGAGGCGAGGACCATGCTGGAACGCAGGTTCTCGGCGAGCTGCAGCATCAACTCGTCCAGCGGGATCGAACGCGTGAGGCGCTGCCCGAAGGTTCGAAGCGTCTCGTCGGGAGCGACGCGGGCGCCGTACACGAGGCGGTTCGCCCGCTCCGTCAGCCAGCGTCGTGCCGGCAGGTACAGCAACGCTGCGAGGCCAGCGGCCAGCATCGAGAGCAACAGCAGTGAACGCTCGCCTCCCTCCGGCGTCCGACCGAGCCCGAGGACCACCACGACATAGATTCCGAGAATCAGGGCCGTCAGCCCGGCCAACGCAACGGTGTGTGTGAGCAGGATGTCGACCCGAGCGACCATCTTCGGCGCCGTCCCTGCGATGATCGCGACGGGTACCAGCCCGGTGATCGCCAACGCGACCGCGCCAGCGGCGTCCGGCCAGTCGGTCAGCAGACGCAGCGCGATCACGACGAGCACCGCCTCCGCAGTGACGGTCAACCCCCAACCGATCCACTGGATCCGCCGGCGATCGACAGCGCCCGCCACCTTGTACCGCAGATAGGTGGCGTACACCCCGAAGCCGAGCGCGGCGGTCCACAGCGCGATCAGCGGCCACATGGTGATCTCGCCGAGCTCGCTGCACAAGGCCGCCCCCGTCGCGAGTGCGACCACGTAGCCGGCGAGAGCGCCACGGCGGCGCGCAAGCGTGATCAGCCGGCCGTCGGGGAGCGCGACGAACATGTGCATTGCGAACGCCGGGAGGAGACACGCCGTCATCCGGACCGCGATCGCTGCAAGGTCGTTGGTCGATCCGTCGTACTCGGCGTGCGCATCGAGCGACTGGGCGAGTGAGAGCGCACCCCCGCAGACGGCGCCGGCCAAGACGATCGGACCGAGGCGGTCCTGACGTCGGCGGAGGCCGAGGAACACACCGGCCGCCGCCCACAAGGCGACGAGTGCTGCACCGACGAATTGGGTGGGGGTCGGGCCGTCGTCGCCGCCCGCTACGACGAGCCCGACGATCGCCAGCCCGATGGCGACCGGGGCGGCGAGGAAGCACCACGCCGGCCCGAGTTCGGCTGGCTTCATTTCTGGGGGCGCCGACTCGGTCCGTGCATCCGCCGCAGTGCGACGCGTCTCGGCCGCCTCTTTCGGCGCATGTGCCAGCGCGTCTGTCGGGGCTACGAGGTTCACCGCCCCCAGTGGAGTCGATTCGCGCATCGACGGCAATGGTGTCACCTTCTGGGCGCCGGGGGTGCCAGCATCACCGCGCCGTGCCCGGCTCATTCGGCCCTCAGGTCGGCGCCCGGATGCCGTCGGCGCGCCGTCCAGTCCGGTCCGGTCGCGAGCACGAGCGTCGTCGCAACGATGGCGGCAGGTGCGTCCATCACTCGCTCCGCAGCACGGCTGACGGTCGGAGCCTCGCGGCGCGTCGGCCCACGACCCAGCCGCACACGGCACAGAACGCCACCGCACCGACAGCGATCAGAACCAACAGCAACCACGGCACCGACACGATGTCGAGTGCACCCACGCCGCCGACCACCTGTTTCCAGATCACTCGACCGATCACCACTCCGACCGGGATGCCCACGATCGCACCTGCGGCGGCGGTGAGCACCCCCTGCCAACCGATCGCCGCTCGGGCCTGACCGGGAACGAATCCCAGCGCTCGAACCACTGCGAGGTCACGGCGTCGCCGGGCGAGGGCTACCAGCAGGGTGTGGACGACCGCGCCGACCCCCAACACGGCCAGCCCGACGGCGAGCAACCGTGGCACCGTGCCGATCTGCTCCAGCGTCGCAACCTTGGCCGGGAGCAGCGCGGGCTTCCAACCGAGATCGGCCAGTCGTTCGGTGACGTCCGCACCGGTGTCTGCACCCAGCCGGACCATCGCCGAGTTCAGATCGGGTTGCTGGCCCCTTCCCAGACGTTCCATCCCGTCGGCGGTGACATACGCGAACTCGTCGGCGCGGTCGCCGTCGCTCAACCGTCCGATCCCGGTCACGGTGAACTTGGTCGGGCCCGGGGTGAACGTGATCTCGCTGCCGACGTCGGCACCGACCCGACGAGCCAGGGCCTCGCCGAGCACGACATCGCCCTCGTCGATGGAACCGCCGCCGTCGGTGATGTACGGGCCGATCGTGCCGACGACGTTGTCGAACGTCATCGGTTGGACCAGCCACGTGCCGTCCTCGCCCGTGATCTCGAAGTCGGTGCCACCGATTCGGAGGTCGAAGGCGAACGCGTCGATCGGTTCCTCGGCGGTCGCCGCGACGACCGCTTCGGGATCAGCGGGTGCTGCCTGGAGTTCGAGATCCCAGGGCTGCCCGACGGCTTCCGGGCTGCTGAGGGTGTCGTCGACGGACTGCTCGATCACCGCGACCCCGGTGATCCCGGCGATGGCGAACGCGACGGCGGCGATCACGCCGGCCGCGGTGACTCTGCGCCCATCACCAGTCGGGTCCAGCGCCAAGCTCCCGCCGAGTGTCGTCGTCGGCCGGGCGGCGAGCAGCTTCAGTATCGGCGTGATGGTCGTCGGTGCGACACGCCGAGCAGACCGCCAGGTGAACCACAGCGCACCGGCAGCAGCAACTGCCAGCAGCACCATTGCGCCGCCGAGGACGACCGGCGCGTCGAATCGCC
This sequence comes from Actinomycetes bacterium, assembly GCA_031398325.1. Taxonomy (GTDB): domain Bacteria; phylum Actinomycetota; class Acidimicrobiia; order Acidimicrobiales; family Ilumatobacteraceae; genus Sva-07. Next base: position 10,670 of record JANNNB010000264.1, on the reverse strand, counting down.
AGCCAGGGTCGACTTCTGCGCGGCGGGCGATCCCGCGCGGGAACAGTGGCGACAGCCCGACCGCAACGACCCCGGCACCGATGGCGCCGAGCGCCAACGCAGGTGCGAGCACCGCCATGGATGCCGCAACACGGTCGGCTCGCGTGGCGCCGATCGCGGCGAGTGACGCTTCGTCGGATCGTCGACCGGCCGACTGGCGGGCCAGCGCCTGCAGCATCACGACGATCGATGCCACACCGGCGACGAGCGCCGCCACGAGGAGCGCCCCGACCTCGACACCCACCGCCTGGTCGAGAATCGTCGACTGCTCGTCGGTGATGGTGCCCACCACCATCTGGGCTTCGCTGACGACGTCGGCGATCTCGGCCGCCGCCTGATCGAGTTCGTCCAGTGGGATGTTGGCCACGATCCCGCACGTGCACGACACCACGCGATCGCCGTACCGCTCGATGTAGCCGGAGGTGAGCGTCAGTCGGGCTTCGGGCTGGGTGGTGATGTCCTCGAGGGTGCGGAAGATGCCGACGACCTCGGCCTCGACACGCGGGCCGTTGTCGGGTGCACCGTTGCCTTCGTAGAACTCGTCGACCTGATCGGACGCGTAGGAGCGGAGGACGATTGTGTCGCCGACGCGGACACCGGCCTGCGCCGCAGCCTCCTCGTTGATCGTCACCTCGTGGGGATTCGCCTGATCGGCGGCGCGGCCGATGACGATCGTCTCGGTCGGGCTCTCACCGATCGACGTGCCGAGGGCGCCGGAGAAGAGGTTGCCTGGGTCCCCGTCGATCTCGATCCCCACGCCCGCCCACGTCAACGCTGCGGCGCCGCGAACGCCCGGTACCTCGGCGATGAGCGGCAGCAGGCGGTCGACGGCTCCGTCCATCTCCTCCAACGTGACGAGCGAACCGATGGTCGCATTCGCGGTCCAGCCCTCGTACTCGATGCGTCGGTCGAGAGCGGTGTCGGCCCGCCGTGCGCCGCCGACTGCGGCGATGGTGATGCCACCGCCGATCGTGATCAACACGACGATTCCGAGCAACGAGGTCCACCCCCGACGCCATTCGCCGCGGACCCATGGCCACAGGTTCACGGCCACACGTTCATGAAATCCGCCCGTCGGTCTGGCCGTGGACCGACTCAGTCGAGCCCGTCGTCGTCGACGCGGCCGTCCTTCATGCGCACGATCCGTTCGGCCGCATCGGCCACCGGCTGATCGTGGGTCACGAGCAGGATCGTCTGGCCACCCTGGTGGAGGCGACGGAAGAGTTCGAGCACCTCCTCGCCGCCCTCGCTGTCGAGAGCACCGGTCGGTTCGTCGGCCAGCACGATGGTCGGTTCGTTGGCGAGCGCACGGGCGATCGCAAGGCGTTGCCGCTGGCCGCCCGAGAGCACGCCAGGTGCCTGCTTCGCCTTGTCACCGATACCGAGCAGATCGAGCAGGTCGCGGGCCCGCGACTCGGCGACCTTGCGCTTGCGGCCGGCGATCACGGCCGGCATCACCACGTTCTCCAGGACCGTCATGCCTTCGAGGAGATTGAAGAACTGGAACACGATGCCGATGTGCTGACGGCGCATGATCGCGAGTGCGTTCTCGTCCTTGCCGGCGAGCGACTCCCCGGCGATGATCACCTCACCCTCGTCCGGGATGTCGAGGCCAGCGACGAGGTTGAGCATCGTCGACTTGCCGCAACCGGACGGCCCCATGACTGCGACGAATTCGCCCCGCTTCACGGCGAGGTCGGCACCACGCAAGGCGCGCACGGGGGCGGTGTCCTGTTCGAAGGTGCGGTACACGGCGGTGATCTCGACCGCGAGATCGGTGGCGGTCGACGGTGTCGCTCCCGGCTCGGTCGTTTCCGATGTGTCGGCGATGTCGGTGATGTCGGCGGTCTCGGTCACGACGGTGCTCCCTTTGGTTGGAAGATGACAGGTCGAACAGCTTCAGGTTCGCGGGTTTGCTGCCTTGGAAGCCGGATCGGGACGACAGGGGTGTCGCGGCCCTTGACGAGTTGCGAGTCGAGACGCTCGAACTCGGTCGGGTGCTCGGTCAGCGCGTCCCAGGTGGGCTCGCTCAACACCGTCTCGCCCGGGTCGGCGAACTGCTGCAGCCGCTGACAGAGATTCACGGCGTCCCCGACCAGCGTGTACTCGACCCGTTCCTCGCTTCCGAGCAGTGCGGCGGCGACCGTCCCGGTGCTCAGCCCGAGGCCGAGGCCGAAGGGCGTACGTCCCTCGGCGATCCATTCCTCGTTGACCGCGTCCTGTGCCCGGTGCATCGAAAGCGCGGCGGCCAACGATCGGTCGGCATGATCGGTCGACGCCACGGGCGCGCCGAAAACCGCCATCACAGCATCGCCGACGTACTGCATGACCGTTCCTCCCTGGGAAAGAATGGCACGGTTCATCTCGGCGCGATGCCGGTTGAGTTGTTGGGCCAACACTGCAGGGTCGGCGTGCTCGGCGATCGAGGTGTAGCCACGGATGTCGCTCATCACGACGGTGACGTCGAGCGTCTCGGTTTCACCGACCGCGCGTCCTCCCGCGAGCAGCTGATCAGCGACACCGGTCGGGAGCAGCCGGCTCAAGCTCTCACCTTGCTCTTCGCGCTGGACGATCGCCTGATGGAGTCGGCGAAGTCGGTCGAGGGCCCCGGCCTCGCCGCTCGACACGCCCTCTGCGAGGTTCACGAAGAGTCGCTCGACACGGTCGTCGACCGCTGACGGCGTCGTGTTCAACGTCGATGCGATCGACTTGATGGTCCGTCCGTTGGCGACCATTTCGAGCAGCTCGTCGTCGTCGGTGCTCAGACCGCCCGTGCGGCGAACCGGGTTGATCAGCGCCGACACGATGACCGGGTCGAGCATCGACCCGCCCGTGGCGACCTCGCGGATCGCCCTCCCGAGCTGGTCGCCCTCGGCGATGCGGTCCTTCAGCAGGTAGGCGTAGCCGGCCGATCCCTCGGCGAGCAGGGCGACGGCGTAGTCGGGGTCGTCGTACTGGCTGAGGATGACGACGCCGGTTCCGGGGTGTCGCTTGCGGATCTCCTTGCACGCGTCGATCCCCTCTGAGGTGAAGTGCGGCGGCATGCGGATGTCGCTGACGATCACGTCGGGGTTCGCCGCTTCGGCACCGGCGACCAGCGAGTCGTAGTCCTCGGCCATCCCCACCACGTCGACGTCGGGGTCACGTTGCAACATGGCACTCACGCCGGCACGGATGATCGCGCTGTCGTCGGCGAGAAAGACGGTGATGGCCCCCATTGGGACTCCATCCTGCGCCTCGCGACTGCCGGGAGCGAGGGCGTCTCCCTGCGTCGTCGTGGGGGTGCCAGCTACACCATCGAAGGCTGGAGGACACCCTCGCTTGGTGGCGGCGCGCACGTGTAGAACATCCTCGATGGGTCGGGTGTCTGCGTCGAGGGGCAACCGATGAGCGCGGCCAGCGCGATGCGTGCCCGTTCGCTACTGCGCCGCTACCTCGTGGCCACCGTCCTGCTCGGGCTGTTCGCTGGTGTCGCGGGAGGCGTGGCGATTGGTGCGTGGGGAATCGCGAGGCGGACTGCGACGGTCTTCGACCGCTTCGTCGAGTACGAGGACGCTGCCACCGTCGGAGTGTTCGCCTGCTACGAGGATGCTCCGGAACTCACTGGCGAGAACTACCTGGAGGTGTGCACGGGGTACGACTATGGCGATGTCGCAGGCCTTCTGGAGTCGACGCCGGGTGTCGAGGCGGTCGGTCGGGTCACCGCGGCGCTCGTCGAGATCGCTCCGGCCGGTCGACCTGAGGCCGCCGAGCCGAGTGTGATGCCGTTCGCCATCGACGCCGGCGCTGCGGATGTTCTCGGCCGGCCGATCATCGTCGATGGTCGACTGGCGGACCCCACCGACGCCTCCGAGGTGGTGATCAACGAGGCGGCAGCGTTGCGGTTCGGGGTCGGCGTGGGTGATGAACTCGCCATCACGCCGTTCACCGAAGCGCAGTTCGATGTCGTCGGCGAGGGGTCAGCGGCCGCCGCCGGGCCGAGGACCGTCACCGTCGTCACCGGAATCATTCGTCGCACGGGTGACCTCGTCAGCCGACTCGGTGGCGAGACCGACAGCGACGACGAGGCCAACGTCGTGCCCGGTCCGGCCTGGTGGGAGCTGATCGACGGCGACGTCGCCCGGTACGGCGTCGAATTGTTGGTGAAGACGACCCCCGGCAATGACGCCGTGGTGAACGAGGCACTGCTGCAGCGCTGGCCAGATCGCACCATGTTCGTCGACGCGGTCACGGTTGGCAACGACGGGTCGCGAACCGTCGTCAGCACGATCGGTCTCCAGGCCCTGGGTGCCCGAGTCATCGCCGGGGTCCTGGCTCTCGCGGCCGTCGTGTTCGCCGGACAGGCGGTCGTGCGGCAGTCGCGTCGCGAATGGGACGACGCACCGACCCTCGATGCGCTCGGCATGGACCGCCGCACGATGACGCAGGCTGCGATGCTTCGTGGGCTCGCAGTGGCGGGTGTCGCCGCCGCGACCGCGGCCGTCGTCGCGATCGGTCTCTCACCGTTCGGCCCGATCGGTCTCGGCCGCGCCGCCGAGCCGGCACCTGGTGTTCGCATCGACCCAGCGATCCTGGCCGTCGGTCTGCCGCTGTTGGCCCTCGCGGTCGTTCTCGGGGCGGTTTGGCCGGTCGCTCGCCTGCGCCTGCGCCCGTCGGTCGACACGAGCCGGCACGTCACGGTGATCGAGCACCGACTGCCGTTACCCGTCGCCGGCACTGCCGGGTGGGCGATGCTCATGTCGCGGCGCGTCGGCGGAGCGACCCTGGTCTCCGCCGTGGTCGGCGTGGTCCTGGCCGCGGCCGCCGCGATCGCCACGTTGACGATCGCGCAGAGCTACGACGGTCTCGTCGGTGAGCCCGCCCGCTATGGCGCGCAGTGGGACGTCGTCGTCGGCAACGTGGCGAGTGCCGCACAACAGGAGCAGACCCGTGCGGCACTGCGCTCGATCGAAGGGATTCGGGCGGTCGGCATCCGGAGCCTCGACGGCATCAATGGCGACGACATGGCCGTCATCGTTGCCGCTCAGCCGTTCATCGGAGAGGTGGCATTCGGCGAGATCACGGCCGGTCGGGCCCCGCTCGCCGACAACGAGATCGCCCTCGGGCGGCGCACGATGGAGGATCTCGGCACGGAGATCGGAGGGGTCGCCAAGATCGACAACGACCTGGATCCGCCCAACACGATCGACTTCCAGGTCGTCGGGATGGTGACGGTCAACGATGCCCTCGCCGCCGAACCTGGTCGCGGCGCGCTCGTCACCGACTCCTTCATCGACCGAGTTGCGGCCGACGAGATCAGCCAGAACTACGCAGTCTGGATCGATCCGGGAGTCGATCGCGACGCCGTGCTCGACGAGTTGCAGAAGGCGTTCCCCCTGTCGTTCGTCGAGCCTCGACCTCCGCGGCAGGTCGGCAACCTCGGCCTGGTCGTACGCCAACCGGTGTGGGTCGCGGTCGCAGTCGGCGCGTTCGCCAGCGTCGCCCTGATCCACGCGCTGTTCAACTCGGTACGCCGGAGTCGCCGTCAGATCGGCGTGCTCAGGTCGCTCGGCTTCACCAGGGGGGAGGTCGTCGCCAGCGTCGCTTGGTTCGCCTCGGCGCTGGCCGTCTGCGCACTGATCGTCGGAGTACCGCTCGGGATCGTTGCCGGCCGCCTCTCGTGGACGGCGATCGTCGATGACATCGGTGTGGTCTCCGGGCCAGTCGTGCCGGTCGTCTGGGTGCTGTTCGTTGCTCTGCTCGTGCTGGTGGTCGCCAACCTGGCGGCACTCGCCCCTGGCTGGGCCGCCGCTCGGACCCGTCCTGCCGACGCCCTTCGCACCGAGTGACCCGACCCCCCGATTCAGCCGCGGTCGGCGAGGTAGAGCAGCACGGCCTTGACCCGACGGTGGACCGTCGGTTCCTCGCTGAGCCCCAGTTTCGAGAACAGCGAGTTGATGTGCTTCTCGACGGCTCGCTCCGACAGCACCAGGCTGTCGGCGACGGCCGCGTTGTTCTTGCCCTGAGCGATCTCCGACAACACCTCGAGCTCACGCGGTGTGAGATGTGCGAGAGGTGAACTCGTCGTTCTGCTGCGGGCGTCGACGAGCGTCTCAACGACCTTCGGATCGACGACCGACCCACCCTTGGCCACCTCCCGGATCGCGCCGATGAGCTGGCTCCCCTCCGACAGCCGCTCCTTCAGGAGGTAGGCCCGACCCTGCGACCCGCCGTCGAAGAGCGTGAGCGCATACGTGGGCTCGACGTACTGGGACAGGACCACGACACCGACGGATGGGTGGCGCTCGCGGAGTTCGGTCGCGGCCCGGATGCCTTCGTCCGTGCCCGTCGGTGGCATCCGGATGTCGGTCAGGACGACGTGCGGCTCGGATCGTTCGACCGCCGCGAGGAGTTCGGGGAGGTCGACGCACAGTTCGTCGATCTCGATGTCGTCGTAGGCGCCGAGGAGCTTCACGATGCCCTCGCGCACGAGCAGCGAGTCTTCGGCCACCACGAGCCTGATCACCATTGGAGCTGGACACTAGTCACGAGTGTCGGCGACAGCCGGGGTGCCGCGCTCGAAGTGGCGCATCGGACCGGGTCGGAACGGGTCGGAACGGTCAGACTTTCTTACCTTCGTTCTCACCGTGCTCTTGTGAGACCCGTGTTCTGTGTTCACCGGGGGAGCACACGCTCGTCGTGTACCCAACCGGAAGTTCCTCGAAAGGACATCACCATGAACAACGAGATGAACAACGACACGACCGCCACACCCAGCCCGACATCGACCGGCCCGGGGCAACCCGTCGCCGGCAAGTCACTCCGCAAGGGGCTGACGATCGGGTTGGCCGTCGGCCTCCTCGGGGGATCCGCAGCCGGCTTCGCGTTCGGCGTGCCCGGCCTGTCGAGCGCCGCCTCACCGAGTGTCGTCCAGCAGACGGACGAGACCGATCCGGCAAGCGAGCCGACGACCGAGGCAGCTCCCGAAGTCGGCAGCCGCCTTCGTGACGAACTGCAGGAACTCGTCGACGCAGGCACGATCACCGCCGAGCAGGCCGATGCCGTGACGGCACATCTCGTCGAGAACGGCCTCGAGCGCCGCGGCGACCGGATGGAGCGACGAGAGCACCGTGGCGAGCGCGGCCTCGGCAAGTTCCTCGGTGACTCCTCCGAGGCGCTCGCCGAATTGTTGGGGATCGACGCAGCGACCCTGCGTCAGGAACTCCGTGACGGCAGCACGCTCGCCGAGATCGCGACCGCCAATGGCGTCGAGGTCCAGACCGTCATCGACACTCTCGTGGCGACGGCGACCACTCAGATCGACCAAGCCGTCACCGACGGCAAGATCGACGCGGCGAAGGCCGAGGAGATGAAGGCGACGCTGGTCGAGCGGGTGACCGAACGGGTCAACAACGGTCGGCCCGAGCGCCCCGCCCACGACGACCAAGCCGCCGAAGACACCGACGCCCCGGTCACGACCGAGGACTGACCGGCCGGCTTCCTCCCCGGTTTGTGTCAGCGCATACCCCCGAGTCACCGAATTGCGCTGACACAAACCCGGGTCGGTCGAAGGAGCCGTAGCGTCGTGGCGTGATCTGTGTCGACGTCGCCGGGGTCGGCATGACCCAACCGGACAAGCTTCTGTTCGCCGGTGTCGACCTCACGATCTCCACTGGCGACCGTGTCGCGATCGTCGGTGTCAACGGGTCCGGCAAGACGACGCTGTTGCGGATCCTCACCGGTGCGCTGAGGCCCGACACGGGTGACGTTCGGTTCGGGCGAGGGGTACGGATCGCGTCGCTCGAACAGGATCCGGTCCTTCCCGCCGGCACGGTCAGCGACGTACTGGGTGACGGATGGGAGGTCGCCGCGACCGCCACCACGCTCGGTGTGCTCCCCCTGTTCGACCGCCAGACGAACGAGCTCTCGGGCGGACAGGCCAAGCGCGTCGCCCTGGCCAAGGTGCTCGCCGACGACGAACACGGCGACGACGACATGGTCGTGCTCGACGAACCGACCAACCACCTCGACCTCGAAGCGATCGAGTGGCTCGAAGCCCGTCTGATCGCCATGAAGTCCGCACTCGTGCTCGTCACGCACGACCGCCACGCCCTCGACCGGCTCACCACCGCCGTCGGGCCGAGCCGGGTGGTCGAACTCGATGGCGGGCGATGCTTCGTCCATCAGGCGGCGGCCGGCTCGAGTGCCTATGCGACCTACCTCGAGGCTCGGGCCGAGCGCATCGAACGGGAAGCGAAAGAGGAGTCGACCCGCAAGATCCTGGCTCGCAAGGAACTCGCCTGGCTCCGTCGGGGTGCCCCGGCCCGCTCGACCAAACCGAAAGCCCGGCTGCGCAGCGCGGCCGAGATCATCAGTGGTGGACCCGCCGACGCCGGCGTGCGCGGCCACGACCTCGAACTGGGCGCCGGCACGGCTCGGCTCGGCAACCAGGTGGTCGAGCTCGAAGGGGTCGCGCAACGATTCCGCGACCACACGGTGTTCGAGGACGTCGACTTACTCATCGAACCGGGGAGCCGACTCGCCATCGTCGGCCCGAACGGGTCGGGCAAGTCGACGCTGCTCGACATCATCGCCGGCCGGCGCGAGCCTGCGGCCGGCGTGGTCAAACGCGGCAAGACGGTGGTCGTCGGCTTCGCCGATCAGCATTCGTCCGAGCTGCCGGCGGACGCGATCGTCCGCAAGCTCGTCGCGGGACCGCACCGCGAGCCCGACTTCGAAGACCGCGCACTCCTCGAACGGTTCTGGTTCGATACCACGGCGCAGTACGCACCGGTTCGGATGCTGTCCGGCGGCGAACGACGCCGGTTGCAGCTCGTCATGGTGCTCGCGACACAACCCAACCTGCTGATCCTCGACGAGCCGACCAACGACCTCGACCTCGACACACTCCGCTCGCTCGAGGCGTTCCTCGACGACTGGCCCGGGGCGCTCGTCGTCGCCAGCCACGACCGCGCCTTCCTCGACCGCGTCGCCGACCACGTGCTGGCCATCGACCCGCCAGTCGGTGATCGCGGGGGATTGGTGCGACGCGTCCCGGGTGGCGTTGCCGGTTGGCTGGCCGAGCGCTCGGGCAAGGCGGCCAAACCCGCCAAGCCCACGGCTCGGCTCCCGGAACGCACCAGCGTTCCGACCACCCCAGGCGAGCGATCTGCGTCGTCGGCGAACGGGCCGAGCCGGTCGACGGTCAACCGCCAGATGCGCGAGACCGAGAAGGCGATGGCCCTGGCGCAAGGCCGGGTCGAGCGGTTGACCGCACAGCTGACCGGTGAGTCCGACCACGCCCAGTTGGCCGCTACCGGGGCTGAGTTGACCGCCGCGCAGAACGAACTCGACGCGCTCGAGTCTCGCTGGCTCGAACTCGCCGACATCTACGACAGCTGAACGAAGACGCTCAGTCCTCGATCAGGCCGTGGCGTCGCCGCACGAGCTTGTCGAGTGCGCCGAACACCAGCACGTCGACGATGATGCCGACCACCAGGATGACGATCATCATGGCGATGAGCCCAGCCGGGTCGGCGAGGTTGCGATACTGCTGCAACAGGAAGCCCACCGACGGTCCGAGGATCACGATGAGCTCGCCCGCCATCAGACTCCGCCACGCGAACGCCCAACCCTGCTTGAGTCCACCGACGAAGTTCGGCATCGCTGCGGGGAGCAACACGTGACGGAGTCGTTGCCACGGGTTCGCGCCCATCATCTGACCGGCACGCAGCAGCAAGGGCGGCGCGTGGTCGACACCGGTGATCAGCCCGTTGGCGATCGACGGCGCCGCGCCCAACACGACCACGAACGTGATCGCCTGCTCGGACAACTGGAACAGGAGGATGGCGAGCGGGAACCACGCGATCGACGGCATGGTCTGCAGGCCGGTGATGAGCGATCCGACCGCGGAGCGCACGATCTTCGACGACGCCACGAGCGATCCGAGGACGACGCCGATCACCAGCGCTGCGGCGTACCCGTAGAGCGCCCGTTCGCCGGTGACCTTCAGTGCCTCGGACACGGTCCCGTCAGCGATGAGCTCGCCCAGTCGCTCGAACACGGTGGCCGGAGCGGGCAGGACGTACTCGGGGCGCCAACCCGACAGGACCACCAGTTGCCAGAGGCCGAGTGCGATGGCGACGGCGGCGACCTTCGGCCAGACGGCGAGCCAGACCCTGCGGCCACGCTGACCGCTCGGCTTCCTGGACGCTGGCGCTTCCGATCGGTCGTCGAGGCGCGAGTCGACGGCGAGCAACTCCTCGGGTGCGAGATCGGACACGTCTGCCACTTCGGACCTCTTCACCCCGGGCACGTTGCGGTCAAGCTCGAGCATGCACCAGCACCTCCTCGCGTAGCCGATCGGTGACGTGCCCCGCAAGCTCGCTCACCGCAGGGGAATCGATCCGGCGGGGCCGCTCGATGTCGACGCTCACGTGCGCGGTGACCCGCCCGGGTCGTGGCGACATGATGACGATCCGATCGCCGAGGCGGGCCGCCTCACGGACGTTGTGCGTCACGAACAGCACGGTGAGATTCCGTTCCCGCACCAACGCATCGAGTTCCTCGTGCAACACATCGCGGGTCATCGCGTCGAGTGCGCCGAACGGTTCGTCCATCAGCAGCACATCGGCATCCTGCGCGAACGAGCG